>CAZJZR010000088.1:0-9716 GCA_964550475.1 uncultured bacterium | reverse complement strand
AGACGCTCAAGAATATTTTAGAAAATGAGTTTCAGGGTGTTTATGCTCTGAAAGTGATTGATGTGTTGAAAAGTCCCCAATTGGCGGAGGAAGATAAGATTTTGGCGACTCCTACCTTGTCTAAAATTCTTCCTCCTCCCGTCCGCAAAATTATTGGCGACCTCTCTGATCGGGAAAAAGTTTTGATTGGGTTAGATCTACTTTACGAGGAACTTTCCGAAGATGAATCAGATTTTTGACCGCTCCAGTTAAATGGAGCATCATCTGCATGGAGAGCCTGCGATTCTCACTATTTCATCAACGTCCTGTTGCGGCTGCTTGGTTTTGACGCTGCTTTATGCCATGCTCGAACTCATCAGGGCTGCTTTGATGATTTACCTAAGCAGGATTAACGGGTACAGTTTCAACGGCATCATTCACCAAATCATTAGTTATCTCATTAACTTTAACTCCCTGGTTATTCGCTGGAGATTGTCCTTCGATGGTCGGTATATCGGTTGGCTGCATCATGTTCAATGTCCCCGGTTGATTATCTCAAATTTCATTTGTCGCGCTGCATTTGCTTTGTGAGAGTGTGCTTGAGTTGAAGGTTGCCATACACCTTTTCTGGTGACCTGCTTTGTATTTTTGAATCCCTACTTTTTAAACGTCCTGTCAAACCCACCATGGTCAAAAATGATCCGGCTATTTCCAGCAAAGACTCAAAAATACTAGGAGTCCAGAAAATTCGCACCATGATTGATGGCTTTGATGACATCAGTCACGGCGGGCTGCCAATTGGGCGGACAACGTTAGTCAGTGGCACATCCGGCACTGGTAAAACGCTGCTAGCGGTGCAATTTCTCTACAATGGCATCACCTATTTTGATGACGCAGGTATTTTTGTCACCTTTGAAGAATCCCCCGCCGATATCATTAAAAATGCCTTCAGTTTTGGCTGGGATCTCCAAAAACTGATTGATGAAGGGAAACTGTTTATCCTCGACGCATCGCCTGATCCCGAAGGTCAGGATATTGTTGGCAGCTTTGATCTGTCGGCGTTAATTGAACGGATTCAATATGCCATCCGCAAGTACAAGGCAAAACGGGTGTCGATTGACTCGGTAACGGCTGTTTTCCAGCAATACGATGCGGCTTCTGTGGTACGGCGGGAAATTTTCCGGTTAGTGGCGCGGCTGAAGCAGGTGGGAGCGACCACCATCATGACCACGGAGCGTACCGAAGAATATGGCCCGGTGGCTCGGTTTGGGGTGGAAGAATTTGTTTCGGACAATGTGGTGATTGTTCGCAATGTGTTAGAAGGGGAACGCCGTCGCCGCACAGTTGAAATTCTCAAACTGCGCGGTACCACCCACATGAAGGGGGAGTATCCGTTCACCATGACCAATCAAGGGATCAACATCTTCCCGTTGGGGGCAATGCGGTTGACTCAGCGATCGTCCAATGTCCGGGTGTCTTCTGGGGTCAAGACGTTGGACGAAATGTGTGGGGGTGGCTTCTTCAAGGATTCGATCATCCTGGCGACGGGGGCAACCGGGACGGGCAAAACCATGTTGGTCAGCAAGTTCTTGCAGGATGCCTGTGTTCGCAATGAACGGGCGATTTTGTTTGCCTATGAAGAGTCTCGCGCCCAGCTATCTCGTAACGCCTACTCGTGGGGGATCGACTTTGAGGAACTGGAACAGCGGGGTTTGTTGAAGATTCTCTGTGCCTATCCAGAGTCGGCGGGGTTGGAAGACCATTTACAAATTATTAAGTCAGAGATTGCCGAATTTAAGCCGTCGAGGATTGCGATCGACTCCCTCTCTGCCCTCGCCCGTGGCGTGAGTAACAATGCTTTCCGCCAGTTTGTGATTGGGGTGACGGGGTTTGCCAAACAGGAAGAAATCACCGGGTTCTTCACTAACACGACTGACCAATTCATGGGGTCGCATTCGATTACCGATTCCCACATTTCCACCATCACTGACACGATTATCATGCTTCAGTATGTGGAAATTCGGGGTGAAATGTCGCGGGCAATCAACGTATTCAAAATGCGGGGATCGTGGCACGACAAGGGCATCCGGGAATACATCATCAGTGAACATGGCCCAGAAATTAAGGATTCGTTCCGCAATTTCGAGCGGATTATCAGTGGTTCACCCAGTCGGATTTCTGTGGATGAGAAAACGGAATTGTCGCGGATTGTCCGTGGGGTACAAACCAAGTCTGATGCTGACTAGGGTTCGGTCAACGTAACCGTTCACTCCCCGTCAGGGGAGGAACAGTTACGTGATGCTTCACTAGGCATGGTTAGGGAGTTGCAGGAAAATAATATGCCCGTGATAGACGTAGGGACACGGCATTGCCCATTAGTGTCAAGTTAAGCAAAAAGTCTGGTTGTCAAGCAGATTTAAGAATTCCTCGAATCCGTTGATAATCAACGGGTCTAGAGCAATACCTGTGATGATCCCGCAAGGTGTAGGGGTCAAGCATTCCGGCGATGATTTTTGGACAAGTTCATAGATCAACTACCGGAATGCTTCGCCCCTACAGGATTATCGCTATATCAATTTAATCCTTGACATCTTCCCTAAACCCTTAACTCGACACCTATGGGCATTGCCGTGTCCCTACAGGTAGCGGTGTGGGTACATTATTAATCTGCATTAATCTGCACATCCCTTAGTGGGTGAGACGGCTTTGATGTAGCGGGGTGGATCTGTGACTCAATCCGCCACTGCTTCTCCTGCCAGCACTTGCACATAGCGTTGCCCTGCTCGTTCCCAGGTGTATTCAGTTTCCAGCATCTGCCGTCCATTGTGGGATAACTCTGCGCGTAACCCCGGATCATCGAACAGACGGCTGACTGCATTGACATAATCGTCTAGGCGATTGGCGCGTAAGGCTCGTAGGGGGACACCGGGACGATCCACAGGTAAGCCTTCTAGGGCGCGATCGCTGCCCACAATCGGGATGCCCGTCGCCATGGATTCCAGCGTCTTGGTTTTGATCCCCAACCCCACCCGCAGCGGGATCAGGCAAACGGTGGACTGGTGCAGATAATCGACTAAAGACGGTACTGCCCCTGTCACCGTTACACCGGGCAGGTTACCTAACTCTTGCACCTTGGGGACTGGACGAGCACCCACCAGGTTGAGGGTCGCATCGGGGTAGCGGTCACGGATGCGTGGGAATAATTCCAACGCCAGATAACAGGCGGCATCAATGTTGTGGGTGGAGTCCATGGCGGCAACAAAGATCAGACGATGCCCACCCGGATCCTGGGGACGCATTGGAAACGCCGTCAAATCCACACCGTTGGAAATAATCGTGATATCGGCTCCGGGACTAATCTGAAGCAGTTGGGTTTTGTCTTCGGGCGTGGTAGCGATCATGCGGGTAAATTTTTGACAATAGCGTTGTTCGTAACGGTACAGCAGCGGTAGGTAGAGGCGATCGCGCAGACCATTTTCCGTGACCCCCATGTCTAGGTGATTACGAACCCAGCCATAGACGGAACTATGCACATCTAAAACTGTGCGAACTTGTTGACGAAACTCTGGGCGAACATACATTTCATTGGTACTGTGCTCACCAACAATCACATCACACTGACCGGCGGCCACAAACTGATCCACCCAGGCTTGAATCTTGGGATCGTAGCGACTGAGGATATTCGGTGGCGTGCTTTGGGTGACTGATTTGACAAACCGACCCAGTTTTCCACCGATCCCTGGCTTGGGGTTAAATTCGCGAAACGGAAACAGCACCAACTGATCGACCCAATCCTGAATTGCGGCGATATCAGCGTCTTGGACGATCGCATACCGCTGGCTCATCAGAGTAATCTGGTGGCCGTGTTCCCGGAGATATTTGATCAAATTAAACGCTCGTCCCTCTGCCGCGCCACGGGTGGGCGGATAGGGCATCACGTTGCACGATAGCATTAGGATTCTCATACGGCAATTTTCATATCTATGAGGAACACTCGATGAGTGCAAGATCCCTGTCGGGTAAGAGGTTGAGTGATCTGAACATCGCCCACATCACCGTAGGCAGCTATGGCAAGTTACTCATGGCCGTTTTGCCGATTCGGATGAAGTCACGAATCCTTGAATCACAGAGCTAAGGTAGCCGATTTGACCGTAGACGTAGGTGAGATTATCAAACCGGATGGCGGGATCACCAAAGTATTTCAGCACTTTGTACGCGCCTCGGATTAACCGTTCGCCGCCCCGTCGCAGTTGCCCAATGCCAGCTCGACCCGCCACCTGTTCCCGATAACATTCGCTTACCCCTTGCCACCAACTGCGGCGCATAAACCAATCTTGCTTAGTGCGTTCTGGGGAGACGTTATGTAAGGCTAAGGCTTCTGGGATGTAGAGCACTTGCCAACCCTTAGTTAGGGCTAATTCGGTCATGTACAGTTCTTCGTTGGACAATAACCGCTTGCCGATTCGCCCCAAGTTGACATCAAAGCCATTCACCTGCTCTAAAAAAGTGCGCCGGATGGCGTAGTTCAGTCCCCTAGGAGTCAGGCCGGGCTGGGTAATCAATACGGGTTCGGAGCCAAGGTCGTAAAAGCCAAGACTGAGGGAGAGTTCAGTGGACATCCATTTGGGGGGTGTCATCCCATCTGGCCAGATCAGGTTGACTTTGCCACCAGCGATCGCCAGCTTCTCATTGGCCGCAAACGCCTGCACCAGACAGCTTAACCACTGGGGACTGACGACGGCATCATCATCCAAATAGGCTAAGATTTCGCCCGTGGTTTCCTGTGCCCCTCGATTGCGGGCAACGGATAACCCCAAAACCGATTCATACACATACCGCAAGCGGGGATCACTGAGGCGGGCTTCCACTACTTCGCGGGTGCGATCGGTACAACCATTGTCTACAACGACCACTTCAAAATCGGGGAAATCCTGAATCAGTAAGCTATCAATGGCAGCTCCAAGGTATTGATCGCGGTTGTGGGTGCAGATAATGGCGGAAATGATCGGGGGGGACATGGAGGGACGGGTGAGTGGATAAGAGGGATGACCATCACAAGCCTTCGGGGCTGTGAATGAAATAAGTTCGATCGGTGTAGGGGTGAGTTTAGCGGATCAATCTGTATTCTGTAATGGATTTAACAGCAAAACCCACCCGTACAGTTGGCGATTTTATTCAATCCACGATCCTGGAGGACTGTGAATGTGTGAATGGTTACAACCAAACAGATGATGCAATTGTAGCGAGTGTCTGTCTAACTCAGCTAATGGATGATGGCTCTGAATCACACAACGCAATGGTTTTAAGCTGTTTGAGCAGGGTGATTACCTGCCATTGCTCAAGCGGTATTCAACCAGTATTCAACGATGAACCGCAATGCCCACAGCGTGCTGGTGTAATGCTGGGAGCAAATACTGGCTCAGGCTGATTGCATCAACCCCCAATACCGTTCGTTCTTGCGCTGCCAAAATTCCCGCTTGGGCGTGCCACCATACTGCTGCCGCCACCCGATCGCCCACCGTATCGCCTTGATCCGCCGCGATCGCCTGCGCCACCAATCCGCCCATCAGTCCAGTTAGAACATCGCCACTCCCCCCTCGCGCCAGAGCAGGGGTACTGTCTGGGTTAATTGCAACTGGACCATGGGGTTGGGCAATCACTGTCCGCGCCCCTTTCAGCACGACGATCGCCCCACTTTGTTCCGCCGCTGTCGTCGCTGCTGTGTAGCGATCGCCCCAATCAAAATCGGGAAACAGGCGTTTGAACTCACCAGTGTGGGGCGTAAGAATGGTGGACGCTGTGCGGGGAGCTAAGGTGTCCATAATCCCCAAACTGGCCAGAATATTCAACCCATCGGCATCCAAAATTAACGGACAGGGTTGCAGAATTGCCCATTGCACGACTCCCACTGCCTCTGGTGTCAGGCCGGGACCACAGGCGATCGCGTCATAGGGGCGGTTGGCCAATTCCGCTAATCGTTCCGCCGCGATCGCCCCGGTCGATGTTTCGTCACAGCTAATCACCAACGCATCGGGTAACTGCGCCAATACTGCCGCTTGCAACGATTCGGGCACCGCCAACGACACCATCCCCGCGCCGCTAGCCTTTGCCCCCAACCCTGCCAGGATTGCCGCTCCCCCATAGCGGCGAGAACCTGCAATCACCAGCACATGACCTTGTTGGTATTTGTGGGTGTCGGTGGGGCGATGCAAGGGGAGAGCGGCGATCGCGCTGGCGGCACTGATCCGGGTTAAGGTCGGTTCATCTCCCAACACGGCATGGATATCCGCCAGTGGCAGATCAAAGTCCAACAGGCTGGCCTGTCCCACATAGGCCAATGCTTTATCCTGCAACAATCCCAGCTTCCACAAGCCTAAACAGAGGGTGTGGGTGGCTTGCACCGCCACACCTAACACCTCCCCCGTATCCGTATGCAACCCAGAGGGCAAGTCAATGCTGATGATCGGCTGTGGCCAAGTGTTGAGACGGGCGATCGCCTGCGCTACTGGATCGGTAATGGGTCGCTCTAGCCCAAAGCCAAACAAGCCATCGACAAACAGATCACAATGTTGCAGAAACTCGATCTCTGGAAACCAGGGAATCCCTAAACTGGCGATGTAACGGGCATGGTCAGCGGTCAAGTCCTTTAACCGTTCAAAGGGGGCGTAGACTAACACCTCATAACCGCGAAAGTGTAATTCCCGCGCCACCACCAGCGCGTCGCCACCATTATGCCCTGGCCCGACTAACACACCCACCCGCAATGGTTGGGGATAATGGGTCTGGATCCAATTGGTGATCCGTCCAGCCACTTTTTCCATCAACGCTGCCACGGGCATTCCGGCTGCAAAGACCCGTTCTTCAATTTGACGCATTTGGAGGGCAGTGACGATGGGGGAAGGCATGTGGGGAGGGTTGGGTGCTGAGGAGAGAGTGGTAGGTGCTGAGGGGGGGATTTTAAGCCAGTCCCCCCAATGCGTACAAATGAATTGTCTGAAAAAGCTGAAACTTCTTGCTGCGTCTACCCCTTGCCATTGATACAAGTCATAAAAAAACAACCTAATTCCGAGGTCTCTGGGCGTGAACATCAATGTTACCAGACATCTTTGAGCAGTTTGTGGCAGAGAGTCCGGTCAGCGTGATGACACGGGGCTTCATGGAACACACGGAGCTAAAAAGTAGGTTGCGCCTACCCTACCGCAGGCAGTTGTACCGGGTTTATCCCGTATATGTTATAGCGTGTCTCATATTTATGAGGAGCGGTCGATAAATTGAAACTGCCATTGGGTAAAGGATTGAGTGGTGTGGGCATAGCCCACACCACCGCAAACGGCTATATTAGCAGCCCGGTTTCTTGAAGAAACCGGGCTGCTAATATAGCCGTTTGCACTGGGACGCACCCAGTTGGCATAGACAGCAATCAGATTTGGCGTGGCTGAATTTAGGGATGAGCTAAGAGGGTGTTTTAAAAGCCCTATTTGATGTAGCCCTGGCGACTGAAGTCGCGGCTATACGGACAAAACCTGCCTACGCAGGTTATGGAAATCCTTGATTTTCTTCAGTCCGCGTAGGCGGACTATAGCCCGTTGGGCATGGCTTCGCTAGTGTTCACGTAGTCGCGGTTTTAACCACCAGACACTTTTCAAACACCCTCTAAGAGTTGGATGAATTGAAACTTCGTTTCAATTCATCCTGCTATTCAGCAACACCTCAGATTTTTTGTAAATAATCTGCTTCAATGGGACCGTAGTTGACTAAAACAAAACCTGTTTGTTTTGTCCAATCGCCAATTACACAGTATGACCCGTCACCGTTAACAACAGAAATGGTCGCTTCATATCCTCGCAACGATCCTTGGATCAGGCGCACGCGATCGCCGATTTGAAATTCTTTTACTTGTGCGGATTTGTTCATCGGAAGTTGCACTTTAAGTAGAGACAACAAGTAGAGACAACAGCAAAGTTAATTGAGGTTGGGGAATCTAATGATGTGGAACCCCATTATTTCAAGGCTTTCAGAGTTGCCTAAATAGACATCTGTAAATACGCGGAGGTTCCGGATGATTCCGGGAAAATAGACTGAAATTTTCCTGAAAAGATTCCATGCGATCGGCCAACTTGCAATTGAATGGCTGGCTCGTGCTGTAACCATTCATTCCCCGTCAGGGGAGGAACCAGGGGGCATAGCCCGCAACACGTTTCCATAGGGAGATGTGAATGGTTACCTCGTGCTCGATTTACAAGTGAACCAATTTAAGCTATCAATTTTTTGGGATCGCCTACAAACCACAACCATCTAGTTTCAAACATCCGCCTAGATCATCCACGTATTTCTGCCATTACTCGTGTTCAAAACCTTTACCCGACTCGACTATTTACTGAAAGAAGCCTTCATCGGCCTCAAGCGGGGTGGCTGGATGAATTGGGCTGCCATCAGTACAGTGACTGTGCTGCTGTTCTTGTTTGGCATCAGTTTGCAAGCCACTTGGCAGGTAGAACGGTTGGTCAACCAGTTTGGCAATCAGTTGGAAGTGTCGGTGTTTCTGGAGTCAGGGATTGCTGGGGATAGCTTGCAGGCAATCGTGCAGCAAATGCCAGAGGTGGCTGATGTGCAAGTCATCTCTAAGGAAGAGGCATGGGCGAATTTGGTGAAGGAATTGGGCTTGGCAGATATTCGGTCGGCAACGGAGCAACTGAATGGCAATCCTTTGGTGGATCAACTGAAGGTGAAGGCGCGTAGTGTGGGTGTCGTCGCCAGTTTGTCCAAACGGTTGGCAGAGTTGCGCGGGGTTAATACAGTGCAATATGTGGATGAAGTCTTGCAGCGTCTAGCCCAATTAAACCAAGGGTTGAGTTGGGTCAGTTTAATGGTGATCACGTTGTTGACCTTAGCAGCAGTGGCCGTCATTACCACAACGATTCGCTTGATTGTGCTGGCGCGGCGGCGCGAAATTGAAATTATGCAGTTAGTCGGTGCGACCACTACTTGGATTTATTTACCGTTTCTGGTGCAAGGGGTGGCCTTTGGAGTGGCAGGAGGCGCGATCGCCTGGGTGATGATCCTGACTTTGCAACAGTTTCTGGCCAGTTTGCTGGCTCAACAACCAGATTTCATTCGCTTTTTATTCACCAGTAATGACCCGATAAGATTTTCCCAAGTGATTTTGTTACCCCTGATTTTGTTAACTTTTGGCGGTGGCATTGGCTTATTGGGCAGTTTGTTCGCAGTGTATCGCCTCGCGCCGCGCTCATAGGTTGAGCGTTGGGAACAGGTTGGTTGCGAACCTACAAATCCTCTATAGGTCTGATGGCCTTAATTTGCCATTGGCTTTTAACCATTGCCGTTCCAAGAATTGCAAAGCTTCTAACGGTTGAAAGCTAATTTGGGGAGTGTCATTAATCCGCAGTAGCCAGCGATCGCCCACCAGTTCCAACGACCAGCGATCGTGGGGGTTGGCTGAATAAATTAGAGTCCGGCCAACCGGATCAACTTCGCAAACAAACCCCCAACGAGTGGCTTGATTCAGCAAATTTTCGGGAATCACAAACGTCCGACCTTACCGTCAACAGGGTGAAATGGCTGCTGGTGGTTTGGCGATTACGGTGATGGGATGACTGAGAGGGTGTTTTAAGGATTGATTGGTTCTACGCTCCGCGCACAAACAATCAGCCTTCTAGCTATCTTCAGTAGATCGAAAACATAGACATCTCTGGTTAGTTTGAGGGTTGTTGTGGGGG
>CAZJZR010000087.1:0-9755 GCA_964550475.1 uncultured bacterium | reverse complement strand
AAACCTTCCGCAGTTTCCAAGATCAGATTGTCCAGCAAGATCTGGCCATGTTAGCCAGCCACAATCCCAAACGCTTGCCCTTAAATCCCCAGTCAGAATTCCATCTGCCGTGCGATCGCGGTTCCCTCGCCTATCGTAAATGGCTGAAAACCCTAGGCGTGACCTATGGCGTGGTGCGATAGACGCGATAGACAATCGATTTCAATCAATCGTTCTGTAGGGTGATCTGTAGGGGCATTACCGCTACGGTTTTCCGGGTTTTTCGGGCAAGCGGTATCAATCATGCAGGCTCCAGCCAACCGACCTGGTTAATCGGATGCAGATTCAGCCAATAATCTGTCACAATTCATTCAAGTATGAACCAATTGATGACGCATCCATGATTGTTGTGGACTCTCCAACCTCTGCCGCTATTTCCTACCCCCGCCGCACGATTATCCGTGCCCAACGGGCGATCCAATGTGCTCCGTTCCAACGCCACCTGTTTGTCACCATGGGACAGGAAAGTGTACCGTTGTTGGCGATCCCCGGTCGAGCTGGTGTGCAAGCGGGCTATACCCAGCGTCCCCTAGCAGAACTACGGACAGAAAGTTCGCTGCTGTGGCTGATCCAAGTGGGTGTGTTGCGCCGAGAGGTGGATGGTCAGGGGATTACCGATAGTTTTCGCCTCACTCCTTTGGGACGGTATTTGCTTCAGCAATCGTCAGTCTGGACACCGCCCTCCTGGTTGGATCGATTATTGGATCTGGGCGATCGCTGGCTGCGATTACCGCTCTCCTAATCCGTTGCCCCTAGCCTTGGCTGAATACTATGAGTTAACTACTATGAGTTAACTACTGTAGTTAACTACTGGAAAGTTAACCGCTATTTAGTTAACTACTATTTAGTTAACTACTATTTGGTTGAATAGTATTGGTTGAATAGTATTGGTTAAATACTAATCGTCGTAGCCATTCTTACGCAATTTGCAACTTTGCCGCCCGCCCTCACCCTTTTCTTGTATGCCCAAAGGGCTTTAAGCCCTCCCAAACAGGGAGAGGGACTTTGAGGACATCTAGCTCCCCTTCTCCCCAGTAGGGAGAAGGGGTTGGGGAATGAGGGGTTTGTTTAAGTTGCACATCGCCTATTCTTAGTAACCAATCTCAGTCGAGATTACACAGCAACGGGTTTCAATGGTGCATTACCTGTCTGTTAACGGTATCCCCCCCACCCAATCGGAGTCTTCTGCATGAAAGCCATCATGGTTGTTGGAACAACTTCCTATGCAGGCAAATCGTTAATCACCGCTGCCCTTTGCCGGATTTTAGCCAGACGCGGCTGGCGGGTTACCCCGTTTAAGGGACAGAATATGTCTCTGAATGCCTACGTTACGCCTAGCGGGGCAGAAATTTCCTATGCCCAAGCGGTGCAAGCCTGGGCGGCGGATGTTACGCCACGGGTGGAAATGAACCCGATTTTGCTCAAACCCCAAGGGGACATGACCTCCCAGGTGATCATCAATGGCAAGGTGGAAGGGCAGGTCGGAGCAGAAGAGTATTACGAACAGTTTTTTGAGCGCGGTTGGCAAGAAATTGAGCGATCGCTGCGCCGCCTCTCAGAAGAATTTGATCTGGTCGTGTGCGAAGGGGCAGGCAGTCCGGCAGAAATTAACCTGAAACATCGCGATTTAACCAATATGCGGGTGGCGAAGCACCTGAACGCCAACACCATTCTGGTGGTGGACATTGAGCGGGGTGGAGCCTTTGCCCATGTGATTGGCACCTTGGAACTGTTGGATCCAGACGAACGCGCCTTGATTAAGGGGATCGTGATTAACAAGTTTCGCGGACGGCGATCGCTGCTCGACTCCGGCATCACCTGGTTAGAAGAACGCACAGGCATTCCGGTGATTGGGGTGATCCCCTGGTTGGAACACGCTTTCCCCGCTGAAGACTCGCTGGATTTATTGGAACGACGGGGCAACAAAACCAACCGTGACCTGAATATTGCCGTCATCCGCCTGCCGCGCATCTCCAACTTCACCGACTTCGACCCCTTGGAAGCCGAACCCACCGTTAACATCAAATACATTGGCCTGCGCGATTCCCTCGGTTATCCTGATGCCGTGATCATCCCCGGTTCTAAAACCACCATCACCGACCTGTTGGCGATGCAGAAAACCCGCTTGGCTGAGCAAATTCGCCAATATGTGTCCGCTGGCGGCACCATCTTGGGCATCTGCGGCGGCTTCCAAATGATGGGCGAAATGGTTGCCGATCCGGAAGGCATGGAAGGAATCGAAGGGCGATTCCAAGGCTTACAACTATTGCCCCTGAAAACCGTGATCACGGGGCCTAAGATTGCCCGCCAACGCCAAGTCTTTTCCAACTATCCACAACAGGGCTTACCCGTCGCGGGTTACGAAATCCACCACGGACGCACCAGCTTAGTGGAAACCAAGCGGGGCACTGCCGAAGCGGCTGCCGTCAATCCCCTGTTCGACGACTCCAGCTTGGGCGTAGTGGACAGTAGCCAATCAATTTGGGGCACGTATTTGCACGGCATTTTTGACAATGGCCCTTGGCGACGCACTTGGCTAAACCGCCTTCGCCAACAACGTGGCCTCAAAGCCTTGCCAACGGGGATTCCCAATTACCGTGAACAACGGGAAGCCTCGCTGGATATGCTGGTTGCGGCCATAGAAGCCAATCTGGATTTGACACCTGTGATACCGAGTTAGGTGATTGGTAATTGGTGATTGGTAATTGGTAATTGGCAATTGGCGATCTGCGCGGACTCTAGAGGGCAGACTATTCTGTGGGTCAGAACCCTGCGCTTGGCGTTGGCTTCCGAAAGACTGGCAAGTTCTGTTCTGATAGCCGCGATTTTAATTGCCACGTCCCCCATGGCAAGATGTGCCCGCGATCGCTTTGACTCATTTTTTTACGAAATGGCTGATAGACAACTCATCCCTTCAATAATTAACTTAAGAGTATCTTTATTACTTCAGAGTACCGGATAGATGCATGACGACATGCTTGGTAGGGATAGGGACTTCAGCAGGAGGGCTAAGGGCATTAGAAGAGTTTTTTGACACCATGCCCGCTGATAGTGGGGCAAGTTTTGTGGTCGTACAACATCTGTCGCCCAATGCTAAGAGTTTGCTGAAAGAACTGTTAGAACGGCGCACAGCCATGGGGGTTCGGTGGATTGAAGACGGCATGACCGTAGAGCCGAACACCGTCTATCTGATGCCCCCTGGGCATGATTTAATCCTGCAAGATGAGCAACTGCGGTTCATTCAGCAACAGGACTCACCACCGCCGCACCGGAATTTACCCATTGATCGGTTCTTTAGTTCCCTTGCGCAAGTGTATGGCGATCGCGCCATTGGAGTAGTGCTGTCTGGGACGGGCAGCGATGGCACCAAGGGACTGGCCAGCATCAGTACAGCAGGGGGATGCACCTTTGCCCAAACTCCTGACTCAGCGGAATTGGACGGGATGCCCCACCGCGCGATCGCCGCAGGTCGTGTCGATCACATCCTCTCTCCGGCTGAGATTGCCCAGACAATTTACGCCATCCTGGACAGGCAGCGATCGCGGCAAACCTCCCCCAAATGCGGCCCCAGCCAAGAAGAGGATCTGAAATCAGTACAACAAACGCTGCAAAATCGAACAGCCGAACTGGAAGCCTCCGAAGCCCGATTAGCGGGGATTTTGGCACTGGCCAATGATGCAATTATTTCGGTCAATCTCCAGCAACAAATTACCTTATTTAACAAAGGGGCAGAGTCCATTTTTGGCTATACCGCCGCTGAGGTGTTGGGTCAACCGCTGTCGATCCTGATGCCCAATCGCTACGCCCACACCCACCACCACCATGTGCAGCACTATGCCGACAGTCAAGACGGTGCGCGGCCCATGGCTCAACGGGGGATGATTTGGGCACGCCGCAAAGATGGCAGTGAATTTCCCGCCGAAGCCTCGATCTCCAAATTAGAGCTAAACGGAGAAGTCACCTTCACCACCTTTTTGCGGGACATTTCCGAACGCGAAAAGGCCAAAGCTGCCCTCTCCCATTTGGCGGCGATTATTACCTTCTCCGGTGACGCAATCATTAGCAAATCTTTGGATGGGGTGGTCACCAGTTGGAATCGGGGCGCAGAACTGATCCTGGGTTATACCGCTGAGGAAATGGTGGGACAGTCGATCACACCGATTATTCCAGAGCACAAACGGACGGAAGAAGCGGCCATTCTGGAACGGGTGCGGCAGGGGGAATCGATGCAGTTGGAAACCCAACGCCACCGCAAGGATGGCCATTTGGTCGATCTGTCCATCACCATTTCGCCCATTCGCGATCAAGATGGTAGGGTGATTGGGGCTTCTAAGATTGCGCGGGATATTAGCGATCGCGTGGCCATGGAAGCGGCTCGGCAACAGGCTGAGGCCGCATTGCAAGATTCAGAATCCACCAAACACGCGATCATCCAAGCCATTCCCGACCTACTGATTCATATGAAAGTGGATGGCACCTACCTGGGATTTATCTGCAACACCGAGTTTAACGTCCTGCCATCGGCGCAGTTTCATCCCAATATGCACATCACCGAGATCCTGCCGCCCGATATTGCAACGGCTCAGTTGCAGGCGGCTCAGATCGCGATCGCCTCCGGCACGGTGCAGGTATTGGAACAATCGTTAATGGTCAATGGCATCCCCTGTTATGAGGAAGTGCGGATTGCCCCCTTACGCGCCGACGAAGTATTGGTGATGATTCGCGATATGAGCGATCGCCGACAGGCGGAACTACAACTGCACTCTAGCGAACAACGACTGCAACTTGCCCTAGAAGCCTCGCGAGACGGGTTATGGGATTGGGATATTGCCACTGGCCATGTCTACATGAGTCCCCGTTGGGTCGAAATGCTGGGTTACCCCGTCGGGGAACTGTCGGAGCATGTGGATACCTGGGCACACCTGATCCACCCGGATGATACCGGATGGGTGATGCAGCGGTTGGAGGCACACTTGGCCAATCCTTCGGTGGGGTACAACTTTGAGTACCGGATGAAAACCAAACAGGGCAATTGGTTATGGATTGCCAACTACGGCAAAGTGGTGGACTATGATCCCGATGGCAAGCCCTGCCGAATGATTGGGCTGCACCGGGATATTAGTGAACAGAAGCAAAAAGAAGCCGCTTTACAAGCGGCCAGGGAAGCGTCAGAAGCGGCCAACCAAGCCAAAAGCATCTTTCTGGCGAATATGAGCCACGAACTCCGCACCCCGTTGAACGTGATTCTGGGATTTGCCCAGGTGATGCGAAATGATCCCGCGTTGACCCCTAGCCAGGGCAAAGATTTGGATACGATTCGCCGCAGTGGGGATCATCTGCTGAGTTTGATTAATGATGTGCTGGATCTGTCCAAAATTGAGGCGGGTAAGCTGGTCATCGACAATACCCCCTTTGATTTGTGGGGGATGCTGCACACCCTGGATACGATGATGGCAGAACGGGCAAAATCCAAAGGAATTAGTTTGGAGGTGGCGATCGCGCCCGATGTGCCCCAATTTATCCTGGCGGATGAGCAAAAAATCCGCCAAGTTTTGTTGAATTTACTCAGCAATGCGGTTAAATTCACCCACCAAGGCGGGGTGATCCTGCGGGTGTGCCAACTGGCAGACGACCGGTTGGATGGTGGCAATCCGCAGAGGTTTACCCTGGAATTTACCGTAATCGATACGGGTGTGGGCATTGATCCCGCAGAACAAGAGGCGATTTTTGACCCCTTTGTCCAAGCAGACAGCGGGCGCAAAACCATGACCGGAACGGGGTTGGGGTTAACCATCAGCCGCAAGCTACTGGAACTGATGCACGGCAGTATTACCATCCAAAGTGTGGTGAATCAAGGCAGCACGTTTACGGTGGTCGTGCCTGTACAGAGGAGCGATCGCCCCGTCCCCGCTCCTGCCCAGTCCATGGCGAAGGTGATCGGCTTGGCACCGGGACAACCCACATGGCGGATTTTGGTGGTGGATGACCAATTGGAAAATCAGATATTAGTCATCCGCATTTTGGCTGACTTGGGGTTGGAGGTGCGGCAGGCCAGTAATGGGCAAGAGGCGGTGTACTGTTGGCAAGTGTGGCAACCGGATCTGATCTTGATGGATTTGCGAATGCCCGGAATGGATGGATATACCGCCACCCAACAAATCCGTACCCTCGAACAAGCCACCACCCACCCGCCCACGGTGATCATTGCCCTCACCGCCCAAGCCATCCAAGGCGATCGCGATCGCGCCCTCAGCGCAGGCTGCAACGACTACATCAGCAAACCCTTTGCCACCGAAACCTTACTGTTTAAGCTACAAGAACACATTGGCGTGGCCTATCTCTACGACGATACCGCAGCCGCAACCACCCATCCCACCACCACTTCCGACCCAGCCGCAGACTCCGCCCCCAGTTACGACCACACCCTGCTAGCCCAACTCCCCCCCCGTTGGTTACACAATTTAGAAGACGCAGCCCTCTGCCTCGACGATCGCCTAATTAGCCAACTGATTGCCGAATTACCAGCCGAACTAGCTCCCCTCAGCCGCTACATCAGCGATCTGGTCGATCAGTTTCAATTTGAACAGCTCATTACCTGGATTCACGCAATTGAACATTAGAGGGGATGTAACTGCCCAGATTCGAAATCTAGGACGCGGAAACCGCGCCCCCACAAACGGGATCAATTCTGCAATTGTAGGGGTTGGGTTTCCCAACCCAGGTAGATTCAGTAGATCGAAAACATAGACATCTCTACTTAGTTTGAGGGTTGTTGTGGGGGCGGCTTTGCTGTCCCCACAACCACCTTTTCGATCTACTGAGGATGATTGATTCCTTCCCCTTCCCCTCTTACAGAAATTCTGGTTTTCATTTATCTGGTTTTCATTTAAAGTTGTTAAGCCTCTGGCATCACCGCTTGCGGTTGACCTCACCCGGCTTATGCAAAATTGGCGTTGCTGAATCAGGCTATGAATTAGAAGTTGGATGAATTGGCACTTCGTGCCAATTCATCCTGCTATTCAGCACCGCCGCAAAATTGACATTCTCGCCCACTTTCTCATCTGTCCCCATGCTGCCTGACTATCCCGAAATGCAACTGCCCAAGCCGGATGACGAGCGGGTTTCGGAGGCGGAGTTTTATCAACAAGTTGATGTAGCGTGGCAGGTGTGCGATCGCTTCGACCTGCAAACCGACATTTGGCGGGGGCGGATTCTTCGCGCCGTCCGGGAACGCGAAAAACTCAGCGCAGATAACCCAGACGGTCAGGGGATCGGCTTTCTCAAATGGCTCCAGGAGCATGACATTACCAAAAGTCAGGCGTATTCCTGGATTGAAGTAGCCGATAGTGCCGATGTGTTGATCGATCAGGGCTTGCTTGATCCCGAAGATGTAAAGCTGTTTAGTAAACGCGCCTTCATTGCCACAGCCCAGGCGGCTCCGGAAGTGCAGCAGATGGTGACCGAGGCGGCGCGGCAGGGAGAGCCGATTACGCGGCGAGAAGTGAAGCAACTGACCGATGAATGGGTGGTGATGTCGTCGGAGGTGTTGCCGACGGTGGTGAAGGAAAAAGCCGCCAGTAGCATTTTGCCCACCCGCTATGTCGCGCCCCTGGTGCGGGAGTTGGAAAAGTTGCCCGATGTCCATCAGTCGTCGATTCAAGCGGCGATCGTCGATAGTCCCGACGTGGAAACGGTGAAGCAAGTCACGATGGAAGCCCGCTGTTTGGCCAAGTATTTGCAGGCCAGCCAACAGGTGCAGGCGTTGGAACTGACCGATGCGGAAGTGGAAACCGCCCTGGATGAAGCGTTGCGAATTGGTTGTTTAAATTCCACAGCAGAATTGGTGAATCAGGCCGCACAGTTGGAGCAGGCGATCGCCAAGCTCTACCTCACCTGGAAACGCCTCAACGGCCTCATCGATCGCGTCTACGTAGACAGCGGAGCCAGCACCCCCTACCTGCAACGCCTGATCCAATGCCTCAACTCCCTGGCCAGTAACGCCATGGAAGTACAGATGGGCGACACCGCCTCCGCCCGTACCATTCGGCTACAAATCCAAGAGGAAACCCACACCCCCATCGACCCTCCAGACAGTTTCGACGATCCCCCCTTTTGAAATGGTGTGCTCACCAACTTGCCATTGATGCAAGCAACACTCTTCTAACGCCAGCGGGGTGATGTGAACAACACTCACACCACCCCGCTACTCAATCGCACTACTAAAATCGCACTAGTAAAATCGCACTAGTAAAATCGCACTAGTAAATTAGTGAATCATCATTACTGAATCATCATTACTGAATCACCTTGCAGGCTTTTTCGTAATATTGTTTGCGATCGTCCAACCCGTTGTAGCCACCATTGACCCGCTTAGTGACCTGCTCAACGGTGGCATTTTGGTCGCACAGGGCATTCATGTTGTTATTCGACCACCAGAACCCCGCACTGGTAAAGGGATAGGTGGCGGCCACATACGCCGAACCTTCCATCACCCGTGGATCCCCGATCGCCTTACTAAAGGCTTGGTAATTGGCTCGACCCGTTAACTGAATTACCCCAGCCCCTTTATATTTCGGCCCATCCCCTGGGTTAACATTACCCAAATCACTGCGACCTTCAAGGTAATTACCCGCATCCAGTTCTTGCAACCACCGCAGCCCACCAGACTCATGTGCCGTTTGGCTGAGGAAATGGCGAATTCGAGGCGGGGTATTGATTTGGAATTTAGCCAAACACTCATTCAGGTCTTCCAATTGGCTATCGGACAAAGGACGACCATAAACGGCTTCCGCTTGCTGTTTGCTGACGATCCCCGTCAAATTAACCACCGTGCCATCCTCACGCAACAGATCAACGTGGGGCACATAAACCATCCAAGTGTTGCGACCCTGTACGGCGGTTTGTTGCCCATTCGCATCTTTACCCAAGGTAAATTTCAAATGGTTAGCCGCATCCATTTTGTAGGAATCGACAATGTAAGTCGCTTTGGCCTTAAATACAGACTTTTGATCGTCTGGCAGATCTGCACTCGATGCAGCACTCAACTTCAACCACGTATCTTGTTTGGCTCGAAGTGTATAAGGCATGATTCACCCGCAAATGTAAAGTGTTGAAAATACAAAGAAACGTAAAGCAAATCCATCCAAACCAGTGCCGATTAAACCAAAACAAATGCTAGACCGTTAGAACAAACCATCGGCGATCGCCCAACGGTTGAATACCCGATCACAGGACTCAAAAAAAGTCAATTGAAACAGGGCGTAACAGTTGATTCGTCAACAGTTGCCAACACCTAACATGAGTTGGTGATGACAGCCATTCATCCTAATAGCTGCTGGCGATGGAATGGGCATAAGCCAAACCCGTTAACCCTCTACTCAGTGAGGATCCTGCGCCCACCAGCTACACCTGATAACAATCAAAAGTGCTGTATTCAGGTAGGTAAATCAACAGCATTTGCCTAGACTAAATAACACACGTTAAGTCTACTCCTAATACCTAGATTGATAAACACTAACAGTTAGTTTAAAAGTAAGAAATACATCGGTAAAGCTGATTAAGCTTCATATTTCCAGCCGAAAATTAAGAATCAATAAAGATTACAGACAAAACTGGTTTGAGCGGCTCTTCCGACATGCCAGTGAAAAGAGTATCTGTCGAGCGCGGGCGTATTTCACGTTTGGGGGAGGGGCGGTTAAAACCGCATCTACAAGAAC
>CAZJZR010000086.1:0-9756 GCA_964550475.1 uncultured bacterium | reverse complement strand
TCTCTTCACAACTCCTCTTCAGAAGAGAGAAAAGTAGGGGAGTAGGGGAGTGAGTGGGGGAGGTAATGGGTAGGGAAACAAGCGGGGAGTGGGCGACCCAGGTTTCCAGGGCAGGGGTGGCGGAGCCGAGGATCAGCGGGCAGGTTTCCAGGGCGGCTCGCCACTGGGCGACGGTGCGGCTGTGGTAGCAGGGGCTAGGTTGGTCTTGCTTAAAGCTGTCGTCGTGTTCTTCGTCCAGGATGATCAACCCCAAGTTGGGCAGGGGGGCGAAGATGGCGGAGCGGGTGCCGATGACGATCGCCCCCCCGTTCCCCGTGGTGCTGGGATCGAGCATTTGCCGCCATGCGTCGTAGCGTTCGCCGTCGGAGAGGCCGCTGTGGTAAAGCAGGATGGGGATGCCGTGGTGGGCGAAGCGGGCACGGAAGCGATCGGTGAGTTGGGGGGTAAGGCCAATTTCTGGCACCAGCACCAATACCGATTGGTGACGATCCAGAATGGGGGCGATCGCCTGCAAATACACCTCGGTTTTTCCGGCTCCGGTCACCCCATGCAGTAAGGCCACGCCATGGCCGTTGATCCCCTGGATCGCCGCCAGAGCCGACGCTTGATCAGGGGTGAGCGGTTTGGGGGCATCCGCCGGCGGCAAGGGACAGACCTCCCCCCGCAACACCTCCCGCTGGTGCAGCCCCAGATACCCCTTTTTGGCCAACGCCTGCACCACCGTCGAGGACACCTTGCAGAGTTGCAACAACTCCGTCAGCCCCAATTCACCGCCGCGCCGCTTCAGCACCTCCAGCACCTCCTGTTGCCGGGGGGTGGGCGGCACCGCATCCGCTGGGGGCGGCAGCAAACTGACCATCTGCCGCAGTTTCGGTTGGCTGTGGGCTTGGGGGCGCAGGTAACTCTCCACCCAACCCCGTTGCTGCAACTGCCGGAGGCCGCGACTGGCTTGCTTCACTTGGCGTTGCAGGTGTTGCCAACTGTAATCCCGGTTGGGGCTGGATTGGAGCAGATGTAGGATCTGTTGGGCGGGGGGGGAGAGGGGTGGGGGAGTGGAGGAGTGGGAGAGTGGGTGGGTGGAAGATTCAGTGCAGTCCAAGGAGGGGATATCTGTATTTCCCAGTTCCCTATTCCCTACTCCCTGAACCACTCGAATGCGTCGCTGCGATCGCCCCAACAGTCCCGGTGGCAGGGCGGTGCGGATCACCCGCATCAGTGGCGTTTGATAATACTGAGCCACCTGTTCCAATAACTGCCAATAGCTGGGGCGGAAGAACCCCCGGCTGACCACATCGGCGATCGGTCGCAATTGCTGGGGGGTCAGATCGGCGGGTAACTGGGTGACCCCGCGCAGGGCGATCGCCCCCACCTGTTGGGCACCAAAGGGGACGCTGAGGATATCCCCCGGTTGCACCGCCAGATCGGCGGTTGCGGTGTAGGTGTACACCCCCTGGCCACCGGGACAATCCACCAGCACCTCCCACCAGCGATCGCCCGCCGCCGGGGTCAGAGCCTCCGCCAAGGCCGATGTCGGAACCAACGACGGGACAGAGGATCCCGGATCCAACAACAGGGGAGAAACCAGAGACACATCATCGATCATCGGCAGAATCCACCGGGAGGAACGCTTTAATAATAACCGCTGCCGTGTAGCCTGTCAAAAACTTCATCGCCATGGCGATGGGGCAGTGTTAGGCTAGAGGTGGAAGGGATGGGGGTTATTCGCATCATTCCCATGCCTGACCGTTGCGTTGGGGTGGGTCAATCCCACCTGCTGCCTATGTTACTGCGTAAGTTGCTTAACTCACTGCTGAAGCAGCCGCCTCCACACTGTCGCCATCGGCTGTGGATCGGGATGAGTCCAGCCTATCGTCACCGGGCGATTTGTGATCGAGCGATCGCGGCACTGCTGCTCAGCACTGCAATCATGGCACCCGTGCTCAATCAGGCGATCGCCACCGCCCAACCTGTGCCGCCGGTGCTACCGCCCAGCGTTGTCAACAGCCTCAGCCGCGACCTGAGCGCACCCAATGGCAATAATTTCTTCCAGCAAGGCCAGCAACAGATGGAACAGGAGATTCAACGCTTGTTGCAATCCCGTAACCAACCGGAACCAGCCTTGTTACGCATTCCAACCCAAACGCTGCAAATTCGCGAACTCAGCAATCCACCCACCGACATCACACCCGTTCCCTCTCCCAATGCACCCACAACGCCTCAACCTTAGAGGCTCAGCAGATCGAAAACATAGACATCTCTGCTTAATTTGAGGGTTGTTGTGGGGGCGGCAAAGCCGCCCCCACAACAACCTTTTCGATCTACCGAGGCTGTTTGAAAAGGTATCTAGAACGTTGATTTTTCCTGCGCCTCGCGTACACAAAATCAACTTTTAAATTTTAAAACAGTCTCTTAGAGGCTGATTGATCAAGTTGGGTTTTCCTCTGCTCCGCGTGGGAAAACCCAACCCTCTGTTTAACTGCTGGTTCAAACCGCTTCTGTGAGGGGGACTGCCGTGCCATGGGCTGTACCCTTAGCCCGTTTCACCATGACCGATCGCCCAGTCCCCATCCTCAACGGTTCAACCGATCGCCTGCAAATGTAGTTTTTTGAACTTATTTCAAGAAATACTGCAATCTGAATTCCATGGTCAGAGTCCGGGCACTCTAACCACTATAGGGGCACATGCGACTGAACCAGTCTGCATCCGTAATTATTACCGTTGCACCATCCTTCACCTTAAGGCTAGGCAGGGTGGGTGAGCGGTATCAGTGACGCTTCCCCAGGGATTGGAAGCGGTTACGGTTTAACAGCTATTTTTTGGTGTACTAAACTATGCAAGTCATTAACCACAGCCTCGAAAAGACAATTCTAGAAGCCGATGGTCGCTACCTGAATACCCAGGAATTGCAACCGTTAGAACAATACCTCCGCACCTATGTCAGTCGGATGCAAGCCTATCAAGCGTTGCGGGATGAAAGCGACAAATTGGTGATGCAAGCCCTGCGGAAATTGGCTCAAACCCATCCCGATGTGGTGCAAAAACACGGCCAACGCTGCAAGTACGACATGTCGGAAGTGCTGCGGTATATTGCTCTCGCCATTCTGCGAGATGATTCGATCTATTTCAAGGAGCAGATGAGCGATTGGCTGGATACCATTCTGCTAGCGCACCGTCGCAATACCCAATGTGCCACCGCCTACCATGACTTGAAGGACGTGATTCAAGCCACCCTGCCTGGCTCCGTCAATGATATTGTTCGTCCCTATTTAGAAATTTTGATTAATACCTTGCAGTCGCACGCTTAATCAGCAGTTCCACGATCCATACCCCGATTAGGTGGTACACCACGGTACAATCGCCTTGCCTCGGATGCATCTGGGGCAAGGGATTTGCCCTTTCTGATAGACGTATGTCGAAAAGTAACGTAAAATTGACATTTTGTAACTAGGTGTCAAGTGTTGTTGTCAACCCCGCCCAGGCATCCCCCAGTGGGACAAAATAATAGCTACTAAATCTACTTTTTTGTCTAAAGTTTTTGTCTGCTAATTTTTTTGTCTAAACTTTATCTCAAGTCTGGCTCGATCAGACCAGACACGCCATTTATGCATCACTCTGGTAGAGGAACCTTTACATTTTCTGTTACAACGCCGATTTATTACGTTAATGATCTGCCGCATATTGGCAGTGCTTACACGACCATGGCGGCGGATGTCTTGACCCGGTTTCATCGGCTCCGGGGTGGCTCAGCCCTATTTATTACCGGAACCGATGAACACGGGCAAAAAATCCAACGGATTGCCGAAGAATTAGGCCGATCGCCCCAGGCTCATTGTGATGAGATTGTGGCGGGGTTTCAAGCTCTCTGGAAAGCGTTAAACATTCAATATGATCGCTTCATCCGCACCACGTCGCCCCAACATGAGGCGATCGTTAAAGAATTCTTCCAACGGGTGTGGGATCACGGTGACATTTATCTCGGCCAACAAAAGGGTTGGTACTGCGTCTCCTGCGAAGAATTTAAAGAAGAACGGGATCTGCTGAGCGAAAAACGCTGCCCGCTCCATCCCAACAAAACGGTGGAGTGGCGCGATGAACAGAATTACTTCTTCCGTCTGTCGAAATATCAAACGGCCTTGGAGCAGCTTTACCACGACCAGCCCCAGTTCATCCAACCCGCCAGTCGCCGTAATGAGGTGGTCAGTTTTGTCAGCCAAGGGTTACAGGATTTTTCCATCTCACGGATTAATTTAGACTGGGGATTCCCCCTCCCCGTTGATCCCAACCATACCATCTACGTTTGGTTTGATGCGTTGGTGAATTATGTCACCGGTTCCGTTGCCCCCGACCAAGCCCCGACCTTGGCCAATGCCTTAGCCTATGGCTGGCCCGTCAAGTTGCATCTGATTGGTAAAGATATTCTGCGATTTCATACCGTTTATTGGCCCGCCATGCTGATGTCTGCTGGGTTGCCCCTGCCAGAACGGGTGTTTGTCCATGGCTTTTTGACCAAAGACGGGCAAAAAATGAGCAAAAGTTTAGGGAATACCCTTGATCCCGTGGCGTTGGTCGATCGCTACGGCTCCGATGCCATTCGCTATTATTTCCTGAAGGAAATTGAATTTGGTCGGGATGGGGATTTTAACCACACCCGGTTTATCAATATCTTAAATGCGGACTTGGCGAATGATTTGGGGAATTTGCTCAACCGCACCCTGAAGATGGCGACCAAATACTGTGACCAGCGGGTGCCGGATTGTTCCCCCGCCGTGATCCCCGATTCCCATCCCCTCAAAGCCATGGGGTTAGACTTGGGCGATCGCGTCAGCCACGCCTATGACCAGTTGGCCTTCAGTGAAGCCTGTGAAGCCGTCCTCACCCTGGTTCGCGCGGGCAACAAATTCATTGATGAACAAGCACCGTGGGGATTGTACAAACAAGGGCAAATCGAGCAACTGAATCAGGTGTTGTACAGTGTATTGGAATCAGTGCGACTAGCAGCGTACCTGTTAGCTCCCATCATCCCCAACCTCAGCAACAGCGTCTATCAACAGTTGGGGTTCAGCGTCGATTTTAATTCTCCCACCGATTGCTCCCTGCCATCGAGTCCAAGCCCCCTCCCGGGCTTTGCTGTACATGGGTCTTGGGGTGCCTTACCACCGGGTCAATCCCTTGGCGAGGCACGGTCTGTCTTCCCGCGATTGGAGGCATAAGGACGAGGCTGGAGCACCTACCTAGCCACCTGTCCTGACTGCGGCAAAGATTTGGGGTATTTGGATTATTCGGGTTATCGTATCTCCCAAGCGTGTCTGCTGTGACATGCCGTTATACTGAACTCGATGTTTGTTGTCCATCGTGGCAAGTCACTCGGTGACGTGTTCCAAGGATCTCCGAGATCGGTGATTCCTCGCAAAACACGGCTGAAGACTACCGTTGAATTGCCAATGTCCTGTTCACGGATTCTCTGCTAGGGTTGGCTAAGATCGGCTTTCACTGATGCCTCCACTCTCTTGGGTGCATCAGTTGTAGCCATATAGTAGCCATATAGAGTAGCAATATAGAGTTCAGAAATAATTGGGAGATTGTTTGAAGGAATTGTCATCATTAGAGATCAGCATCAGCGATAGCGACTGTTGATAACGTAGCCATTCACTCCCCGTCCGGGGAGAAGCGGGCACAGCCCCTAACACGTTTCCCCTAGGGGGATGTGAATCATAACGTTGATAACTATTGTTTGTTGATAAGTATCGTTGCCATAAAAAAGCGTCAATAACGTTGAAATAACGACGATTAACCCCGATTAACAATGGATCATGCGGAATGGGTCATCCGGGTCGTCAAGTTGGGGATCAGCACTGATCACGTAGGTTAATGCCTGATTCAACCGCCAGACTCCCTTGGCTCAGAGGTCGGATCCAGCCTCTTCGCTCTAATTAATTCCTTATGTCCCCACAGGACGTTGATTCGTAACACTAAAACTGCAATTGCTTTTCATAACAAGCGAGGTATAAGAACAATGTTGAATGAAATGGATCGAGATCCGGTGTTTACTCCATCCCAAGTTTTAGAAAATCGGGGACGGGTCGCCATTTTTATTGATGGGTCAAATCTGTTTTATGCAGCCCTGCAATTGGGGATTGAAATTGACTACACGAAATTGCTGGTACGACTGACCGCCGGATCGCGGCTCTTGCGATCATTTTTCTACACTGGGGTAGATCGCACCAATGAGAAGCAACAAGGCTTTTTGTTATGGATGCGGCGGAATGGTTATCGGGTGATTTCCAAGGACTTGGTGCAATTGCCCGATGGCTCTAAAAAAGCCAATTTGGATGTGGAAATTGCCGTCGATATGATGGCTCTGGTGGGAGCCTATGACACCGCTGTGTTGGTGAGTGGGGATGGGGATCTGGCCTACGCGGTTGATGCGGTCAGCTATCGCGGCGTTCGGGTGGAAGTGGTCAGCCTGCGTTCCATGACCAGTGATAGCTTAATTAATGTGGCCGATCGCTACATTGATTTAGAAACCATCAAGGAAGATATCCAAAAAACCCCTCGGTACAATTACACCTATCGTCCCTTGTCCGGCATTAGTTTGCTCGATGAGGAACCGGAAGGTTAAGCCACGCCAGTGCGCCCATTCCCGATGAGTCACTTCATTTTGTCTTCCTACCCCCATGGTTGGTTTTGCTCTGCTGTCTACCCAACGCCATCAACTATCATTGACGGCTACCCGTTGCGTTTATCGCCACCTCGTTGCCCTGCTGTTGCTTGGACTGACGGCGGGGATCACGGCCTGTGGCAATAACACTCCGGTGGATACTGGAGCCGAAGCCTCCACATCAATTGATGATTTAACCTTCAACAACATCAGACTTGACCAAACCGATGATCAGGGTCGCCCCCTCTGGCAAGTCCGTGCCACTAGAGCCTTGTATAGTCGCGATCGCCAAGTGGCTCAAATTATCAAACCGCAGGGGCAACTGTTCCAGGATGGTAAGGTGACTTACCGCATTCAGGCCAACAGCGGGGAAATTCGCCAGAACGGCCAAACCATTGTTCTGCGCGGGCAGGTCGTGGCTACGGATGTACGGGATCAGGTGGTGCTGCGGGGCAATGAACTGGAATGGAAGCCGAAGCTGGATGAATTAACGGTGCGAGATAACCTCACCGTTACTCACAAGCAACTGAAAATGACAGCCAAGGAAGCAAAAGCCTACAGCCGTAAGCATCAACTGCAAGTTGTGGGATCGGTGATTGCTACAGCGGCACAGCCACCCTTGAAATTGGTGACCGAACGGGTGGTGTGGGAAATCGAGAAACAACAGGTGGTGATGGATCGCCCGCTGCAACTGGATCACACCGAAAGTCCAACGGTGGCCAATCGGGTCACCGCCAACCGGACAACGGTGAATCTCAAAACTCAACAGGTTACCCTGCAAAACCAGGTGCAGTTACTACAATTGTTGGGCGGTAAGTTACAAGGCCAACTGAATGCCGATCAACTGGTCTGGCTGATTCCTAAGCAACTAGTGACAGCAGATGGGAATGTCACCTATCGGCGACTGAATCCGCCGTTGTTTTTACAGGGGCCACGGGCAGTGGGGCGATTAAATGAGGAAACTGTGGTGATTAGTGGTGGACGGGTCGTGACGGAAATTGCCCCCTAATGAATAGTTACGGTAATTGGCAATTGGTAATTGGGGGTACAAATTGATGCCAAGGTGAGGGGGATGACCTCACAACCGACAACACCAGGCCAACGCCCCTACAAAATTATCGATTCAGACACACAATCACACACAATCATTAGAACAGCAATAAAAAACCGACAGACCCAAATGGATCCTGTCGGCTGGCTGTGTGTTCCCTGTTGATGACTCGGCTAAAGTTGAGTCTTCTTTAATATCGCAGGTTTATTGGTGGGATGTGGCGATCGCAATCATCCCCCCCTATGATTTTGATCACAGATGTAAAATCGGCTCTGGCTGTAAAGATGAGCTAATTTTGCCCTGATACTGATCACAAATTCACCTCTAGCCTATGCGCCCGATCACACGTCCCACCCCTTGGCCTGACACGATTGCAGCGGCGATCGCGGTGCAACAAACCCTGCGCCAACAGGTGATTCTCACCGATCAACTGGGGGAGGTGCGGTATGTGGCGGGGGTCGATGCCGGGTTCAAAGCGGGTGGCACGATCACCCAGGCGGCGGCGGTGGTGCTGAGCTTTCCAGAGTTACAATTACAGGAGTCGGCGATCGTCCAACGGGAAACCACCTTTCCCTACGTGCCGGGATTTCTGTCGTTTCGGGAAATTCCGGCGGTGTTAGATGCCCTCGAACAATTAACCCTCACCCCAGATCTAATTCTCTGCGACGGCCAGGGGATCGCCCACCCGCGCCGCTTTGGCATTGGCTGCCATCTAGGGGTGCTTGTAGATATCCCGACCATTGGAGTGGCCAAATCCCTGTTAATCGGGCGACACGCCACCGTACCGCCCGAAAAAGGGGCGTGGCAACCGCTGACCCACGATGGTGAGGTGATTGGAGCGGTGGTACGATCGCGCAGCAACACCAACCCTCTCTATGTTTCCCCCGGTCACCGGATTTGTTTACAAACGGCGATCGATTACGTCTTACGTTGTACCCCCAAATATCGCCTCCCCGAAACCACCCGTCTAGCCGATCGCCTCGCCTCCGACCGAGGTCAACGACCAGTTTCAACCGACGGGGATCAACAATTGCCGTTGAACTTTTCAGAGGGTGCTTGAAACAGACTCACCTGCCGCAATGCTAGACTCAGGGGATAGTCGCCCGTGCAGGAACTCACTTGGCCATGACGACACTACTCAACCTTGAGGACACCCTGCTATACCCAGAAAGTGATGGCAAACCGATGGGGGAGAATACCAGACAGTACCGTTGGATTGTCATCATTAAGGAAAATCTGGAAATCCTGTTTGCCGATGCGGCGGATGTGTTTATCGCCGCTGATTTGTTTTGGTATCCTGTCCAAGTCACCGCACCACCTGTGCCCAACCAAGCCCCGGATGTCATGGTGGTGTTTGGCAGATTAAAGGGCGATCGCCGCTCCTACAAGCAATGGCAGGAGAACCACATTCCGCCCCAAGTCGTATTCGAGATCCTTTCCCCCAGCAACAAAACGCCGGATGGAGAGGCGGGGATGATCACCAAATGGGGCTTTTATCAGCAGTATGGGGTTGAGGAATATTACATTTACGACCCGGATGAACATCTCCTCCAAGGCTGGCAGCGACAGGATGACCGACTGACCGCAATTACTACCATGAACGGCTGGGTCAGTCCTCGGTTAGGCATTCGGTTTGAGTGGCAAGCTGGAGAGGAATTAGCACTGTACTATCCCAACGGCCAACGGTTTTTAACTTCAGTGCAGTTGGCAGAACTCGCGCAACAGGAACGCCAACAAAAAGAAATTGCCCAGCGACGGGCTGAATTAGAACGGCAACAAAAAGAACTAGAACGCCAACAAAAAGAACTGGCGCAACAACAGGTTGAACAGATGCAAAGTCAACTCCAGCAGACGGTGGTGCGGTTGGTAGCCGCTGGACTACCGATCGCCCAAATTGCCACTATCACTGGATTCACCGGACAACAGATTCGTGAATTGCTCGATTCACCGCCGTGAACACCCGATCACCAACCATCCCAACCCCTGTTCCATGCCGCAATGCTAGACTCAGGGGATAGTCGCCCGTGCAGGAACTCACTTGGCCAT
>CAZJZR010000085.1:0-9857 GCA_964550475.1 uncultured bacterium | reverse complement strand
GTTCTTGTAGATGCGGTTTTAACCGCCCCTCCCCCAAACGTGAAATACGCCCAATCAGAGCCTCATATACCCTCTTGATAATGAAATACCAACACAGTCGAGGTAACGATAGTCAGCTTAAAAGGAAGTCTGGCCGCGATCGCATGGATAACGGTTCTTTGGGTTGATCTAAACCACAGCGATGGATCTCCGTAGGAGTTGGTTTTGTTGGCAAATTAACAATCCTAGCGAGAGTTTCTGAGCAACGCTATCAAGGCAGCAACAAAAAGTCCGCAATAAAAAAGGGGCGTTTAGCCCCTTTGAGGTAACAGATGTGGCAATTTAATGGAAGAATTGTAGCCGTTCACTCCCCGTCAGGGGAGGAACAAACGGGCGTAGCCCGCAACACTTTGCTTATGAGGGGATGTGAACGGTTACGCAGAATTAACGGAAAATTTGATGACGGCTCTTACGGGTGGGGATAAACCCCTTATCTAAGGATGTACTGACTTCATCCAAGGGCAGAACCCGCACAGAATGGTCATAGACATTGACTTGGTACACCTTTTCGTTGGTGATGTCTAAACCTGTTAACCAACCGCTCCGGTGGTGATAAGCTCCAGTATCAATGTCAATCCAGCCATGACCACGAACCACTTCACCCGGTTGAACTCCTGGCATGGTAAAGGTGATGGTGTGGCCGATGATGACTAGTTTGTCTTGGAAGTAGGGTTTAGAAATGGAGTGGAATTCATCCCGTATCCAGCACAATTCATTGGAGGTTTGCTCGTGCAGGGGAATGTGGGGATGAATGCCTGCGTGAACTAACCAGATATCGTCTAAATCAATGTAAAGAGGCAGCGATCGCATCCATTCCACATCTTCCAAAATTTGATCAACATCGTGGTAGCTGGTGGCGGTAGCGTATCCCCAGTTATGCAACCAGTGTTGAATCACATTGGAGTTAATGTCTTTGCCATGGGGAAACACATCTAAGAGCATTTGCTCATGGTTACCTAAGACACAGCCGTAAAAGTTATCTCTAACCAGACGCACTACGTTAGCACTTTGAGGGCCACGGTCAATTAAATCACCTGTGAAGTACACTTCATCATCCATGCCGGGGGCGATTTGTTCTAACAAATGGTTCAAACCTTCATAATGCCCATGCACATCGCCGATGAAAATCCGCCGTCCGGTCGTTTGAAACATCTGCCTACCTCTATCGTTGTATGCCACGTTGCCACTTAAACGTGCTTGGGTTAAATCCATCGATCACTAAATATTGATGGGGAACTCCGTGGAGTGATCGAGTGGAACCGAACTGAAGTTGTGCCTTAACCCATGCATTGATTTCAACCTGTTACAGTTATTATTCCCTACATTCCAATCAAGAAGCTAGTTTTCCGTAAAAGGCTGACAAATGCTTGTGTTGTTTTCCCAGTAAGGGTTTCAGCCATTTAACTTGATCTTGGTTTACAGAAAATTCATAACCACTTCCTGAGACTTTATACAAAGCTAAATCAATCACAACAACTCTCTTTTCAGAATAATTTCTGAGGTATTTCATCCAACAACAAGCATCACAAAAAAAGACGTGTAGATCTACGGAAGTTTATGACTTCGCAGTTGACGACTTTTCCGTAATCTCAGAGGGGTTGTATCCTTTACAACTTTGGCAAACCAGAAAAAACACTGGAAACACCCAACTGGATGAATTTCACTATCATTTCACTATCAAGGAAAGGGTGGAGCAATTAGGTCACCAGTCAGTTCAGGGCTGAACCAGGGCGTTGTGGCGGAGGGCTTGGATGGTGGCGATCGCCCCCGCTGCCACTTGGGTGATGTCGTCGTCGGTGGTGAAGCGACCGAGACCAAACCGGATGGAGGCAAAGGCGAGTTCTGATGAGCGTCCCAATGCTTGCAACACATGGGATGGCTCAATTTTGGCACTGGTGCAGGCGGAGCCAGAGGAGACGGCGACAATCGGTTGTAGCCCCAGCAGCAGGGCTTGGCCGTCTACCCCCGCCACGCTGACATTGAGATTTCCCGGTAATCGCTGCGTGGGGTGACCGTTGAGCAGAATGCCATCGAGGCTCGTGAGCGCAGACCAGAGGCGATCGCGCAGTGCCGTTAACCGTTGAGTTTTGTTATCCATCTCGGCCAGAGCCAGTTCCACCGCCTTGGCAAAGCCGACAATTTGCGGCGTGTAGAGCGTGCCGGAGCGCAGTCCCCGTTCGTGGCCACCCCCGTGTAATTGCGGAGCTAGTTGGACTCTGGGGTTGCGCCGCCGCACATACAGCGCACCAATGCCTTTGGGGCCATAGACCTTATGGGCTGTCAGCGACATCAAATCAATGCCCATGGTTTGCACATCCAGGGGAATTTTACCGATCGCTTGGGCGGCATCGGTGTGGAAGAGGATGTGGCGATCGCGACAAATCTGGCCAATCGCGGCGAGGGGTTGCAATACACCAATTTCATTATTCGCCGCCATCACCGAAACCAGGATGGTATCGGGGCGCAGGGCTTGCTCCAGTTGCGCCAGATCCACCAACCCATCGGGTTGGACGGGCAGCACCGTTAACTCAAATCCCAAGGTCTCTAAATACCGACAGGGATCGAGCACCGCATTGTGTTCGGTTTGCAGCGTTACCAAGTGCCGTCCCCGCTCCAGGTACGCCTCCGCCACGCCCTTAATTGCCAGATTGTTGGCTTCGGTCGCGCCACTGGTGAAGATGATTTCCTCTGGGGTGGCGGCGATCGCCGTTGCTAGGGTGGCACGGGCTTGGGCGATCGCGGCTTCCGCTTCCCAGCCGTAAACATGACCGACACTGGCAGCATTGCCAAAATGCTCGGTAAAAAACGGCAACATCGCCGCCAGCACCCGTTCATCCACAGGTGTGGTGGCGTGGCAGTCCAAATAAATCGGGCGCGGCATACTGAGGGGTGATGGAGCAAAAACCTCGGATCGTCAATCCACCAAATTGGCTAAGGCAAACTTGGACGGGGGTTCATTAATCCGTGCCGCCACCTTCAGCTTCTGCATAAACTCTTGGCTGAATTGGTGGAATGCCTTGCTACCTGCACAATCGGGCTTGCTCAACACCACAGGCGCAAAGCTATCCACCGCTTTAGACACATTCACATCCATGGGAATCCGGGTTTTGAACAAGCGGGCTTCGCTGTAATCGTCGTTTAACCGCTTCATCACCTGGTTGTAATAGCGACCGGATAACCAATTGCCGGAGAGCAAAAAGCCAATGCCCAACATTTCCATCTTCACATTCACATCCTCGCGATGGGCTTCGCGCAGACGGTTGATCCGCCGCTCCAAAAGCTGAATGCCAATTAGGGACAGCGGTTCGGGCTTGGCGGGAATCAGGTAAAAGTTGCTGAACAATAACGCGCTACGGGTGATCAGGTTATAACCGGGAGCGCAATCGAGCAGAATAATGTCGTAGTCGGCAGTGATGGGGGAGAGGATTTTGCGAATCAGGTTTTTCTCAAAGTCGTTCCACACCTGTTCAAAATCATCGGTGCGGTTCTGGTACACCGATCGCCGATGCAGCATTTCCGAGACGAAATACTCGTCGTAGAGTTCAATATCCCCCAGCATCAGGCTGAGGTTGGGCACGTTGCAGATGTAGCCTTTAATGGCATTCCGGGTGATGTTAGGCAAGTCGCCATTGCCTAACATGGCCTGTTGCACCAAATAGCGCATGGTGCGTTTTTCGTTGCGAAGATTGGCAAATTCCCCCGGTGGCATCAAGCTGAGGGTGGCACTCAGTTGGGTATCTAAATCGACAATCAGTACCCGTTGCTTGAAATCTTTGGCTAAGGATGCGGCTAAGTTAACGGTGAGCGTTGTTTTGCCCACGCCTCCTTTCATATTAGTTGTTGCAATGACGTAGGCCATAGAAGTCCTCGATGGTGACACCCTACTATGACTAGGTTTATAGCTAAATGCGATTAGTCATGGTTAAAAAGGTCGATCATGACTGAACCGCTTGCAGGCACCCCACTGCACATCGCCATTTAAGCAGACTGTGCTTCACTATACCTTAACTTGAGCCTATCCTACTCCATTTTGGCCGTGATGGTGGCAATCTGCGCTGGGGCATACGGCTCAAATCTCGAACCACCATTGAAAAACCGCGTGTCTGGCTAGAAAATAGTTGGAGTTCCCGTAGATTGATGTTGATGGTTCGGGATGTCTGATGTGTATACAGAAAGCAGTTGTGTCGTAACTGTTCACATCCTCCCATGGGAAACGTGTTGCGGGCTACACCCGCTTGTTCCTCCCTGGGGAGTGAACGATGGCGTTGTGTTAGGTGTATCAGGTGTTATCCCCTGCATTAGGCAAGCACTAGGGGCTTTGGCGGGTTTCGGTCAATGGGGGCATCCCGGATGTGGATGACTCAGAAACCCGGTTTCTGGAAACCCTCGGTTTTCTATACTTTGTCAGGGAACTGTTCGTAGTAATGGCTTTAGCCAGCCAACTGAAGTTGGAACTACAAACTAAAATTTGTTGGCTGACACAGTATAGTACTCCGCCATCTGAAGTGGGAGACACCCTCGGTAAATTGTGGTCAATCATGCAGGTGAGAGGTGGTTGCAAAAGGTCGCTGGACGGTTGATGGTTCGTTCCTTACCTACCTGAACAATCAACGTTTAAACCAGGCTTTTGAATCATCAGGTGTCCGAGTCATCCAGGTTTGGAGAGAGAAAAATTTTGTCGCTATGGTAGAAATACCATCGTGGTGATTGCAGATGAAAATCTAGCTGTTGATCAGTCGGTAACCGCTCACTCCCCGTTAGGGGAGTGAACGGTTACATCAGCCGTTGCTGGTCTGTCAAGGAGGATCTTAGAGGAGGTTTGAAAAGTGTCTGGCGGTTAAAATCGCGACTACACAAGCAAAGTCCGCCTGCGCGGACTGAAGCAAATCAAGCGTTTCTGTAACCTGCGTAGGCAGGTTATAGCCCTACGGGCAATCGCCTTCGGCATGGCTGCGCTAGGGCTACGCTAGTGTCCGTATAGCCGCGACTACCCTGCGGAAACGCAAGGTGAACAGTCGCTAGGGCTACATGAGACAGGACTTTTCAAACACCCTCTTAGGGGTTGCGCCCGCCAGAAATGATCTTAAGCTAAATTTTTTGATGGGATTTTCAAGTGGAATTAAGCGGGATTTAGTGGGATTTTGTTGATTTGTTTCACAAGTTCTCAGTCTATCTGAACCATTCACCTAATTTCGGTACATTGAACCCATGGCTATCCTGGGTTGATTTGAAGGGTGTTGTGGGGGCGTTTTGTCACTTCCACAACCCATTTGGCCACTGACTACATCTGGACAACCGGGCAATCCACTTGTTGTGATCGATCATTCGTGTACGGATCATCCATGCCTCCAACATTTGGGTCTAGCTCACTGGCTTCAGATGATTGGCTTCAGAACATTGGCTTCAGATCATCTTTTTTAATATTTCCTATTCAATACCATGGTTCCTGAACAAATCGATGGTTCACCAAGTATCCCGTCGGAGGATAAAGGGGATGACAAGACCGGCGAATGGCCTACCCGTTTCCTGTCCAGATTATTAGACGGGTTAGGCGGCATGGATGAACTCATGGGCGATCGCCAATTTTATGCCCTCTTTGAAGGAGCGATGGATGCGATGGTGATTGCCAATGATAACGGTTGCTATGTGGCGGTTAACCAAGCGGCCTGTGAGCTGTTTGGGCTAACGCGGGACGAGCTACTGGGGTGTTCGGTGGCCGATTTTGCCATGACCGGGTTTAACGTGAACCAAGCCTGGGAAGGGTTTCAGGCGCAGGGATGGGAACGGGGTGAGTTTTCTCTGGTGCGTCCGGATGGGAATGTGCGCGAGGTGGAATATGCTGCCACTGCCAACTTTATTCCACACCGCCATTTGTCTATTCTGCGGGATGTGACGGAGCGCAACCAATTAAGCCGTCAACTGCAAGACCTGAACCGCCAGCTAGAACAACAGGTGCAACAACGCACCCAGGAATTAGAACGGGCGAATGCGGAGTTACAAGCGTTAAACCAACAACTGCAAGCCAGTCAGCAAAAGTACCAAACCTTGTTTGCCATTTTACCGGTGGGGGTGTCGATTACGGATGCGGCGGGTCATTTGTTGGAAGCCAATCCCGCTTCAGAAAAGATTTTGGGTATTCCGATCAATGAGCAGACTCAACGGGTGTACGACGAACCGAGTTGGCAGATCATTCGTCCTGATGGAACACCGATGCCACCGCACGAATATCCTTCTGTGCGGGCATTACAGGAAAATCGACCGATTACTGGGGTGGAACAGGGGATTCGGCATCAGGATGGCAGTGTGCGGTGGATTACCACGAGTGCGGCTCCCATTCCGTTGGCTCCCTACGGGGTGGCGATCGCCTACATCGACATTACTGAACTGAAAGTTACCCACGAAGCCCTGCGCCAGAGTCAACTGTTGTACGAATCTCTGGCTACCACCATGCCCCAAGCCCTATTTCGCAAGGACTTAGCGGGGCGGCTCACCTACGCCAATCCAGCCTACTTAGCCAGCCTGGGCAAATCCCTGGAGGAGGTGTTAGGGAAAACAGTCCACGAGTTTTATCCAGCGGAACTCGCGGCTAAATACACCGCAGATGATGCCCATGTCATGGCGACGGGGGAACTGTTGGATGTGATTGATCACTACGAATCGCCCTTGGGTGACGGCAGCTATTACAAACAAGTGATCAAAACGCCCGTGCGGGATGCGGATGGCACAATTATTGGCATCCAAGGCATTTTTTGGGATACGACCGATCGCATCCAATTGCAACACGCGCTGCGGGAATCAGAGGAAAAACTCAGCAGCATTTTGGAGAATCTCAATGCCTCTGTGGTGCGGTTGCGGATGTTCCCGAATCGGGAATGTGAGTATGACTACATTTCCAGCGGTTGTGAACGGTTATTTGGCTATCCGGTAGAGACGTTTCGCCAAAACAAAACGCTGTGGATGTCACGGGTGGTAGAGGCGGATCGACCGGCTGTAATTCAAACCATGTTTGACACGGTACTCAGTGCAGGCAATGCCTATCTGGAATATCGGTTTTGTCGAGCCGATGACACCATTTGTTGGATCTCAGAAACCCTGTCCTCTCGTTGGCAGGAGGAGAGTCAATGCTGGATGGTGACGCTGATCAGTATTGACGTGAGCGATCGCAAAGCGACAGAACTGGCACTGAGAACCAGTGAAGCCACCAACCAAGCAATCATCGCCAGTCTGCCGGATTTACTCTTGCGGGTGCATCGGGACGGCACCTACCTGCAAATTCACAAACGCACAGGGGTGCAGTTAATTGATCCCCGCACCTTAAATGTGGGTAGCACGGTGTATCAAAACTTGCCCCCCGCCATGGCCGCAGAACGGATGGCCTATATTCAACGAGCCTTGGATACCAATTCCTTACAGATCTACGAATTTGAGGTGCCGAATACGGCGGGACAGCGGTATGAAGAAGCCCGGATTATGCCGATGGATCAGGATACTGTGCTGGTTTTAGTGCGGGACATTACCGAACGCAAACAGTTGGAAATTGAGCGGCAGGCGGCGGAAGTGGCTCTGCGCCAACGGGAACAGGAGTTTCGCACATTGGCCGAGAACTCACCGGATTGCATTATGCGCTGCGAAGTTTGTGCGTCGCCTAGCGGCGATCGCGACTACCGCTTCACCTATGTCAACCCCACCGTCACCCAACTGGTTGGCTTGCCCAGCGAAGACTTTTTAGGCAAAACCACGGAAGAACTGGGATTTCCAGACAATCTGAATCAACTGTGGCAAACCGCGATGCACCAAGCCTTTACCACCGGGCAAGGGCAAGCGATTGAATATGAAATGGCGTTGCCCCATTCAGTCCAAACCTTTTATTCCCGTGTGGTGCCGGAATTTAGTCGGGATGGGACGGTGCGATCGCTGCTGATCGTGGCTCGCGACATTACCAAGTTAAAGCAAGCCCAAGCGGCGTTGTTTCACCAAGCTGAACGGGAACGGGTACTGGGCACCATCACCCAACACATCCGCCAATCCCTCAATTTGACCGAGGTGCTGAATGCAGCCGTGCAGGATGTGCGCCAATTACTGCAAGCCGATCGGGTGATCATTTATCGGTTTGACCCCGATTGGAGCGGCCAAATTATTGCCGAAGCGATCGTCGAACCCTGGCTCAGTGCGATGGATATGATCATTCGTGATCCCTGTTTTGCCCATCAATTAATCGAGATCTACTACAACGGCAAAATCCATCAAATTAATCAGTTAAGCGCAGCCAATGTGGACGGTTGTTATGCCGATTTGTTGAATACCTTCCAAATCCAAGCCTGTTTGACCTTGCCGATTGTTGATGGCACGCAATTATGGGGCTTATTGGGGATTCATCACTGCGCTGCACCGCACAATTGGCAAGCATGGGAAATTGAACTGTTGCAACGACTGACTGATCAGTTGGGCATTGCGATTCAGCAAACCCAACTCTACCAACAGGTGCAAGATCTGAATGTGTCCTTGGAGTTCCAAGTGCAAGAACGGACTGCCGATCTGGAACAGGCTCTAGAGTTTGAAATGTTGCTGAAGCGAATTACCGACAAGGTGCGCGACAGTTTGGATGAAGATGAAATTTTGGAGACCGTGGTGCGGGAGTTGGGGATTGGTTTAAATTTGCGCTGTTGTGACACGGGCATTTATAACGCTGATCACACCATTTCCACCATTACCCACGAGTTCAGTCACGTCGCCATGACCGCCAAAGGTAAGTCCTTCCCGATCGCCGAGGCGGGTCATACGGAAATTTATCCGGCTCTGTTATCCGGGCGGAGCGTGCAGTTTTGCGATCGCATCCCCTGTTTCATTCGCCCTATGCAACAACAACTGACGGTACTGGCCTGCCCAATCATGGATGACCAGAGCGTTTTAGGCGATATGTGGTTGTATAAATCCAGACCATTCAACACGCTGGAAGAACGGTTAGTCCAGCAAGTCGCCAACCAATGCGCGATCGCCCTGCGACAATCCCGCCTGTACCAAGCCGCCCAAGCCCAAGTGGTGGAGCTAGAACGGTTGAATCGCCTCAAGGATGACTTCCTCAGCACCGTGTCCCACGAGTTGCGAACCCCCATGGCCAACATGAAACTGGCCACAGATTTGCTGGAAATGCAACTACAAGCGATCAATCTGCTGCCGCGCGAGACGCAAGAACCGTTAAGGGTTGCCGCAAGTCCGATTCTGCGCTATTTCCAAATCCTCAAGGTGGAAGGCGAACGGGAGATGGATCTGATTAATGATTTGTTGGATCTGACCCGGATCGATGCCGAAACAGAGCTGCTGAACTTAAGCACCATTCCACTCCAGGGCTGGATTCCCCATGTGATTGAGTCGTTTGAAACCCGCGCCCAAGAACAACAGCAAGACTTGGTGATTGATTTACCTGCCGATTTACCATGGATTACGACGGATTTATCCCATCTGCAACGGGTTTTGCATGAGTTGTTGAACAATGCTTGCAAGTACACCCCTCCCGGAGAAACAATTCGGATTTCCGCGCACCAGCATCTGGATCAGGTGGAACTAATCATTGCAAACTCTGGGGTGGAGATTTCCTCGGAAGAGCGCGATCGCGTCTTTGATCGGTTTTATCGCATTCCCAATAATGACCCCTGGAAGTATGGCGGAACGGGGTTAGGGTTAGCCTTGGTGAAAAAATTAGTCGAATGTCTCCATGGTTCAATTCAGATTCGCAGCACCGCGAATAGTAGCGGCACCAATGCCACGATGACTTACGATGTTGATCCAACTGTGGTGGACTTGCTAGCCACGCCTCCAAC
>CAZJZR010000084.1:0-9874 GCA_964550475.1 uncultured bacterium | reverse complement strand
TACTTGGAGCCATAGGTCAAACAGTTCCAGAACGGGTGGACAGTCGAGGGGAGAAACCCGATTTTCTTGATCAATCGAGCCTGACAGTAAGATTGACAGCGATACGGTATCGCCGTTTCAAGATAACCCATTCGTCAATGCCAATGAGTTAATCATGCCCGATCATGCCGACTCTAAAGATGTGGCGTGCGATAGGGATTACGGCCATCTGATGATGCCCACAGATGCGATCCATATAACAACTAACAACTGGATGCCCATACCTCATGCTCAAGGTTTCACCCTGTGATCAAAAGGTGCAAACCCTATTTTAACGGTCTTCTCCCAACTTCACATGACAACTCACCCATTCACCTTAACTAATTGCTGCACCATTGGCTTAACCAAATTGCTGTCTTAAGCAGACCGCCGCCGCCCACCACTCCGACGAGACGATCGCGTGGACAGGTCATATTCCAAGGCTGCTCCAATGCCAAACAAGACTCCAAAGAAGACCCAAGCTACTTCTGGCAAGCTGCCACTCTTGTAGTCAGCAATCTTTGTAGTGGCGTACTTAAACCACATATCGGCCAAGTAGAGGAAAAAGGCCGCGATCGCAATCACCTGCCAAGAACGGGACGATTTGCCACCCCAAAAGGCCAGCAGCAACATCGTTGCCAAGATCAACAGCACCACATCCGCAACCACATAAAACAGGTTGATCGCAGACTGTAAGGGAGCCAGTTGTTGTTCCATTGCCTCCACCCACCCAGGAACTGGGAAGAGGGCTTCCGTCTTCGGTTCAGCCGGAGCTGCATCTTTGGTCGGTGCTTCGGTTGGCGATGCTGTGGGACTGCCCGCCTTAGCAGGTGCAGTAGTCGCTTTAGCCGTTGGCTTGGCTGCTGGGCTAGCCTTGGGCTTAGCGGCTGGAGCTTGGGGCTTCTGAGTCGGAGATTTGGCCGGGGTTTGGGCGATCGCCGGAGCCTCAAACACAGGCGAATACCAAGCCGGAGTTCTGGATGTTGCAGGTGCTTCCGATGGCGCGGCCACCCAGAAGGCCAAGGCGATCCCTACCGCCGCAATCAACCCCACAACGCCCCACTGCCACATTTCCAGATTTAACCGCCGGGAAATCACCGCCTGCAAAATTCCCCAGACCAAGCACAAATAGGTCAGCACATAGAAAAAGTCGCCAGGGGTAACGGCGGCTTCTTGACCCCAACCCGTCTCCCACAGGGTAAACACCACCGTGCCTAAAAAGTAAGACAACATACCGAGGCCAAAGGCAAGCCACACGGTACGACCACTAACAATCTGGTTACTTTGCCAATTCCGAAAACACAAAATCGTGGCAGCCAGATAGGCCACCAACTCAAAAATTGATGTGCCGATGGAATACCACAAGGGCAAACCTTTACCAGGTTCAGGCACACTAAATAACAGGAAAAATAACAATGCAACAACTGCCCAACCACAACCTGCAAAAACAATCGTCTGGATAGACAGACCTAGTTTAGCGGCGGACTTATCAGCGGACTTACTCATGGACTTAACACCGACGGAGATCTGGCAGAATTAATGCAAATGAAATTAATGGAAATTATTAATGCAAATTAGAGGCAATGCAGCCATTAATTGTGGCTCCGGTTTTAGCTCCAAGTGAATTTAGAAAAAATTCATTCGTTAGAGCTAAATACTTGCAGCGTAACAGCAGCATTTAAGCAGGTCTTGGCTAGTTATGGCGATGAAAGGAGGTTTCTCTTAAAGATTCTTCTAATGATCCAGTCACGATCGCACTCCCCTATCGCCAGTTATCGCCACAATTTCCCTAAGGGGGATTGGTTAACCCAATCGGTAAATTGCTTGCGATCGCCCGCCGACATATCTTCCAGTGCCTCTAATGTGCGGCCTGTGAAACTGGCATTACCAAAATAGGATTTCCCTAAACGATGTAACTCTTGCAGCAAGGTATTCAGGTGATGCTCTTGCCAAGGGGGAATCTGCACAGCCCCCAGTGGATCCATTGTCAACAAGTAATTCACCGCATCAGCAGAATCAGCTTGCGGAAAATTATATTGCTTAAACACATCCGCAATATCCTTTCGGAAGGAACCGGCCTGTCGCGCACCTAGCAAATCTTCAATATCGACATAGACCGCTTGCAGCAGCAGCAAACTGGCTTGGGTCAGCAGTGGGCTTTTCCCATCCCCACCAATATGAGCTTCATCCTCCAATTGCTCTAGCAGAATCTTGCCCCAGACGCTGTAGCGATCGGGTTCTTCCAACAACACACACGCCTTCTTGCGGTTATCGGTCAGATCTCGCCAAAATGCCTTCGCCTCCTCTGCCTGACTCGCATTAAACACGCTAATCAGCCGAAACGTCTGTCCCTGATACTTCAGTATCGGAATCTGTTGGTCCCGTTGGGGGTGCTGAACTGTAGAGATTTCAACATCCTGTCGCTTAAGAATAAACATGAGACCGCCTGCTGACTCCTGACGGGACGTAGAGTGTTTTCTTGGTCATTTTAACTAGACCACAGTTGGTAACTAGACCCTAGTTGCTTAATGTAACGATCACAGACTCAGCATTCCCATGAGTTGGGTAGTACTCTCCCCGTCTTCCGCTCAGCATGACCAAAGCTGGGATCAAGAAAAGCTATGGGGTGCGTCTGCTCTAGTTACAGACTGACGCTTACCTAACACCCAAGGTAAACATCGGTTTGACAAAACTATTGCATTTGACTATTGCACTTGATATATAGCACTTCCAACTAAGTTACAAACAACGGTTACAAACAACGCTAGTTGTTCCTAGTTGTTCAACTTCCCGAACAAGAGGTGTAAGCCTCCTGTCTGTTCGTACTGTCTGTTCGTAACTGATTTCGGATTACCATATCAGACTGCTACAGAGGAAGTGGAACTGTTAGGTTCCATTTAAGGAAAAGGCAGAGAAAAGAGTTGTGACTCTGATCCCCATGCTGTTTCCCTAGTCATGGATCGCCCAGTAACAGAGGTACACCAAGCAACCAAGATTGGTTCAAGGGTGCATTGCTCTTGCAACAAGGCTGTAGCTGCCCCAGCTTGTCTGCCAACAAGCCTTTAGTCCTGCAATTACACCGACAACTGTGGTAGACACTCCAAACAACTCCATAATGATTAAAAAAATTGCCATCCTCAAGGGTTTCGGTGAAATTTGCCTATGGTTTAGGGTACAACCAAGCAGCTAATTTTTCATGCCTAGCGGTCAGAAAAACTGCTTTCTAGGGTTCGATCAACCCATCGGGATAAAATCACTGGCTCAAAACTCAATTGTCATGGTCACCCATTATCCTAAACCCAATAGCATTTATATGACACCCCTGTGACAGCGATGATGATTTGCCACCAATGAATTGGCATGGATTATGATACGACACCGATCGCCACTGCGAAGGTTAATGGGTGGTGCGTTTGCGCGGCTCTAAGAAGGTGTCTGAAGAGCATCTAGCGGTTAAACCCGCGCCTACGGGAACACTAACGCAGCCACGCCCCTACAGAGCGCATACAAGATGACGATTAGGGGTTGGGGCACCCAAACCTAATGGATCAAACAATCCAACGTTGACCTACATGGATCGGTACAAATTATCGAGGAATGGATCCTCAAAACTAGCTGTGACAATCCACTACGGGAGTTAACAGTGGGCGTAGCTCCCAACCCGCTGTACCGGGAAGAATGTGAAGGGTGACGTTGCAAGAAAGATGAAAAAACTATTGCGGAAATCGATTTAAGGTGAGATACCTTAGATTTAGTCCTTGATTGGAGCTGTCTGAATTGGACATCCCAATTGGGTGCGTAACTCAGTGGATAGAGTAGCTGCCTTCTAAGCAGCGAGTCGCAGGTTCGATCCCTGCCGCACCCGTTTCTCCCCAATTCCCTAAGAATTCCCTAAGAAACCCTATCCCCCCAGGGAGGATTTCGCGGGCTGTGTTATGTTAAAAAGTATTAATGAAATCTTAGAACGCTTGAGCCATTGTCTTGGTTGCCTATCCCTCCCATTCTGAACCATTGAATCTGCCTCAGATTGAGGCGACGATTCACCCCAACGTCTTCCTCAAGGCTTTAAGTCCAATTCTGGATTGGACTGATGTAAAGCATTCCTGGGTTGGCTGGGCAGTTGGCTTATTCTTTGTGTCGGTTCCGGTGTTTTTCCAAGCTCCCCTGGTGCGGCTATTGCCGTGGTTCAGCTTGATCCTCACCCTTGGCTGGGTTGGGCTGAGTCTGTTCCTGGCCTCTCGACCGAGGACTCAGGCATGGGGCGATTTGCTGATGGGATTTAGCTGGACGTGGTTGGCGGGATCAATTTATTGGGGGTGGTTTCGTTGGGAGCCACTGCTGCACCTGCCGATTGAAGCGATCGCCCTTCCGCTCGCCATTGCTTGTTTACTGCGGGGTCGCTGGCAGTTGGGCAGTTGGTTCTATCTCGGCTCCCTGTTTGGCACCACCATCACCGATCTGTATTTCTATTTGGTGGATCTAGTTCCCTATTGGCGGCACCTGATGGCAGAGCCTGCCATGGCAGCAACCATTCTCCAAGGCGCGATCGCCCAAGTTAAAACACCCTGGGGATTAGGGTGGGCGATCGGTCTAGGTAGCAGTTTACTCAGCGTCAGTCTCTACACGGTCTGGTCAGAATCCCTGCCTAAACGGATTATCAGCGGTACACTACTCGGCACCATCCTCGTCGATCTATTGTTTGGCTTGGCCGCCTCTCTGGTTTAATCGGCGTTGCTGAATTTAGGGATGAGCTAAGAGTTGGATGATATTGAAACTTCGTTTCAATTCATCCTGCTATTCAGCAACACCGCACAAGGTAACCATTCACATCCCCCCATAAGAAAAGTGTTGCGGGCGTAGCCCGCTTGTTCCTCCCCTGACGGGGAGTGAACGATTACCCGCACAAGAATTTCACAAATCATTTAGAACTACGATGTGACGCAACTAAACGGACACCGTTATAGTTGTTTCAAGAGCGATGCCAGTTTAGTTATTCTGCGGGGTATTCTAAATTAGCTAGGTGTAAGATTTCCTGAATAATGTCCATTCCATCCACTGAATTGGGACTGTTATCCTGACTTCCCCTCAGTTAGGTGGATAAACTAAGCAAAATCTCACCGTACTAGACCATGAACAGTCTGGTCTAGCCACCGCGTTACTGTCGGCGGTCAGCCCATTCCGTAGAAAGAGCGATAAATTTTGTAACAGCCCTAGCCCGTTCCCCTAGGATGTGACTTACACTCACCTCTCCCTGATACGGCTAGCGCATCTGGATAATCAAATTCGGATGAGTTGTGCAGCCAAATTTGCGCCGTTTCTACCCAGAATTAAGGCTGGTTATAACAGCCATCACCCAAACTGTTATAGATTAAACCCTGTTTTCAGATTTTAATGCTGTATCAAGTTGGCAGAGCCTGATATGCTCTATGCTGCGGGATGTTGGCTTTAGCCCATTCATCCAGTCGGGATTCACTCTAACCCCAGGAAAAAGTGGGTTTTTCCCACAGCCTTGTGGCATAACAGTGAAACAGCTAACCGTTTAGGGTGTAGTTACGTGTAGTTAGGCGAATTACGGTAAGCTTACAATCTTGATGCGCGGTCAACCGCAGAGGAGGGGGGAAACCCACCCTTTCTTTTCTGACTGATTCCAAGTGTCAGATGCTTTGGCTCAGAAAATCTATACTGGCAGTGTATCCATGTCAGGATGCATCCTAGGAAACGATCAGTCACTCTTTAGCCTGTGGTAACTCTGCACTCCAACCCTTATCTGGTATTGCGGACAGAATCGGGAGACCGCTACTTCTCGTTAGTAGGCGGTAATGTTTGGACTATTGGGCGTAGTGAAGATAATAACTTTGTTATTACCGATCGCTGGATCTCTCGCAACCATGCCATGCTGCAATACATGGAAACCGGAGAGTTCTACCTAATTGACTTAGGTAGTCGCAACGGTTCGTTTGTTAACGGGCGGCGGGTTAGTATTCCAGTCACTCTGCAAAACGGTGACCATCTCACCTTCGGCCAAACCGAGATGGACTTCTACTGCCCCGTTGATGCCTCCACCCAAGCCGCCACTCCAGACAATGAATCGAAGGAAATTACGGCAACCGCCATGTTGGCTGTGCGTCGTTTGATCTCTGTGCTGGTGGTTGATATTCGTAACTTTACAGGGATGACTCGCCAAATGGACGAGAAAATCCTGTCGGAAATGATTGGGTCTTGGTTCCGTTACGCAGGTGACATTATTCGCCAATACGGCAGTTGGGTGGATAAATACATTGGCGATGCGGTGATGGCCGTATGGATCCATGGCACCAAGGAAGTCAGCCAAGAGGAAATGGTCAGAATCCTCAAAGCGGTCAATGCTCTCCATGCCATGACGACAGAATTATCGAAGCAGTATCCTGTCCCCTTCCCGATGCGAATTGGTGCAGGGGTGAACACAGGCTATGCCATGGTGGGCAACACAGGCACCGGAGAACGTCCGGACTACACCGCCTTAGGGGATACGGTGAATGCGGCATTTCGGTTAGAATCGTCCACCAAACAGATTCAGATGGACGTGGCACTGGGTGAATCGACTTACCAGTACGCCTCTAAGCTGATTGGCGCGAATTCATCGGTATTTCAGGGTCATCATGTCGATCTGAAAGGGTACGACGCGCCCATCCTGACCTATGCCTGTTCCTTTGCCACCCTAGAGGAATACCTGAAGCATTTGTCTTAAATGTCATTGACCAATGAACAGCCCGGTTGTTGGCGGCTCGACAGGCAACCCACTCCCAACCCTAAACTCCCACAACTATCCCCAAAACTATAAATAAGCCTGAAGTAAGGCTAGGCATTTGAGGGGATCTGGATATATAGTGGCAAACAGAATAAGTCTCCACAAGGGATAGCATCAGACTGGCTCCTGATTTTTGGGTTGGCGGCTTGTCCACTGTTTTGCTTTAAGTCCTCACTGCTGAGTTGCGTATGTCTGAAGAATTCGGTTCTCGCCACACTGCCCCCGCTGCTACCGACTTGGACTTTAGTCAGGATTGGACAAGTATGTCTAACCTGTTGAGTGAATTGGAGTCGGAGCCTGTGCAGCCCATTTCCTTGTTACCACAGGCTAACCAACCTATTGCGGGCGTAGCTCTACAACCGTTCAACTTCAGTCTGTTGAATGGGCAACCGTTGGCAAAACCATTTTCGATTGAGGCATATGCCGACAGTCTCATGGATGATCTGTTTCATGATGTGGAACAGGCGTTGGATCTGGGGACTGAGTTGCCCACTGAAACCATTACCCCAGAGGTGGCTGTGCTATCGGTGGACACACCGAGTTTGATGTTAGCTCCGCGTGGTGGCAGTTCGGTCTCTGGGTTGGTGGTGGGGCTACCCCATGAGAGTGTGACCGAAATGCCCATGCCGTCCGAGCGGCTATCCTCTAGCTCGTTGACGGATCGGTTGTTGCTGGTGGCGGGGGGCGTGTCGATTGTGCTGACGGTGGGGTTGTGGTTGGCTAGTCAGCATTGGGTAGCGCAACATTTGCCGAGTAGTTTAGGTGGGGTGAGCGCGATCGCCCCCGTTGCTCCACCCACACCCGCACCAGATCCCACGGAGAATTTTTTCAACTATTTCCAAACCGCCCTGGGTCGGATTGAGCAACAATCGACTGTAACGGCCAGTTTGCCGACCGGGCAACTGCTGAATCCGGCCAGTGGTCTGTTGCCGAGTGCAACGGCTGGCCTCAACCCCAACCCGGCTGACCTATCGCTGGCGGGAATGCCCTTAACGGCGCATATGCCGACGATCAATATTCCAGGGACGGCAGTTTCAACCCTGCCGCCGATCGCTGGCAGTCCCAGCTTGACCACTCCCGGCTTGCCGAATACCACCGCTAACACCACCAGCGTCATTGGTTCCGCCAATGGCAATCGCACGGTGCTGGAGCGGGTGTACATTCCCATTTACGTCCCGGCTCCGAATGGGGTCACCGGACAGATGCCGTCAGTGCCGATCGCGGGTGCGCCCACCACCACCTTACCGACCATCCCCGGCATTTCCACGGTCACCGCTGGAGCACCCACCACAACCGCTGGCGTAACGCATACCTTAGTGGGCGTGTTAATGTCCAATGACCCGACTCGCTCTGCCGCCTTGTTTGAAATTAACGGCGTAACGCGCCGGGTGGCGATTGGGGAAAGCATTGGTTCCAGCGGCTGGTCGTTGGTGCAGGTGGGCAAGGAAGATGCGGTGATTCGGCGTAACGGTGAAGTGCGATCGATTTATATTCAGCAAAAGTTTTAATGCGTGGCTGTTGCACCCCCGGTTAGCCCTCCTACAATAGGAAGGTAAAGCGATTCAAAAAAGCTATGCAACCAGGTTTGCGGGTCGGCTCCCTTTTTGGCATTCCTCTGTATCTCCATCCTTCCTGGTTTTACATTTTTGTCCTGTTAACGTGGTTATACAGTGCAGTGTATGCCCGTGAAGTCGGCGGGTCGGGGCTGTTAGCCTTGTTGATTGGGCTAGCCGTCTCCGTTGGTTTGTTTGGCTCCGTCCTGCTGCATGAACTGGGGCATAGTCTGGTGGCGCGATCGCAGGGGATTAAAGTCAACTCGATTACCCTGTTTTTGTTTGGCGGCATTGCCTCGATTGATCAGGAGTCGAAAACACCGGGGCAAGCGTTTCAGGTAGCGATCGCGGGGCCAGCCGTTAGCTTAGTATTATCCGTTCTGCTAATTGGCCTAGCCAGCACCCTCAACCCCAACAGCATTGGGGCACGGGTGGCGATTCAGTTGGGCATGATTAACCAAATCCTCAGCTTCTTTAACTTGATTCCCGGTTTGCCGCTGGATGGCGGACAAATGCTGAAGGCCGTGGTGTGGAAGCTGACGGGCGATCGCTTCAAGGGTATCCATTGGGCGGCGCGGATGGGCTTGCTGTTGGGGTGGACAGCCATCCTCTTGGGTTCCTTGACCTTTTTCCTGACTGGATTCCAAGGTTTACAAGGGCTGTGGATTGCCCTATTGGGTTGGTTTGGCGTGCAGAATGCCAACAATTACAACCGCTTTGCTGATTTACAAGAAGCCTTAGTTCGGATTAAAGCAGCAGATGCCATGAGTCGCGAGTTTCGGGTGGTGGATGCCAATATGACGCTGCGCCAGTTTGCCGATGATTACCTACTGGCTGAAACCCACTATCCGATTTACTTTGCCGCGTCAGAAGGGCGGTATCGCGGCATGGTGTCGATCGACAATCTGCGAGCCGTAGAACGCAGCCTGTGGGAACACCAAACCTTAAAGGCGATCGCCCAACCGCTGACAGACATTGATTTTGTCCAGGAAAACACCCAATTGGTGGACGTGATTAACCAAATGGAAGCCAAGCAGCTACACCGAATTACGGTGCTATCCCCGGCTGGAGCGGTAGCTGGGGTAATTGATCGGGGTGATATTGTCCGTGTGGTGGCGACCCATCTCAAATCAGCGGTATCGGAGGCGGATATCCGGCGGATTAAGGACGAAGGTGTCTATCCACCGGGATTGCCCTTACATGCGATCGCCAAAGCCACATCTGATTTGGCCGAGAACGGCTAACCAACCAGAGGCGATCGGGCGTAATCATACTAGCGTTGTGTCTTTCGGTCGGGTACGCTCAAGGCATGAGCTTCAGACTATGCTCAAAGGACGGTGTTGAGCACAGTCTACCGTGGCTGAGCGCAGTCGAACTACGGTGGCTGAGCGCAGTCGAAGCCATCATAAACTGCGCCTTCCGTGCAAAGCCCCATACTTACCCAGACACAGCAAAAATCTTGATTTTTCAACGTCCCCCTTGATCGCAATCCCCTGAATCGCAATCCCCTGAGTTT
>CAZJZR010000083.1:0-9917 GCA_964550475.1 uncultured bacterium | reverse complement strand
GGGAGAGGGCTTAAAGCCCTTCGGGCATACAAGAAAAGGGTGAGGGCGGAGATCTCGGCAACTCCACAATTGACTTTCATGCAATGTGCAAGAGGTCTACTTAGTTTGAGGGTTGTTGAGGGGTCGGCTTTGCCGACCCCTCAACAACCTTTTCGATTTACTGATTCGATCGCAACCGTTAACATCCCCCCATCAGAAAAGTGTTGCGGGCTGTGCCCGCTTGTTCCTCCCCTGATGGGGAGTGAACGGTTACACCAATCAACTAAACCAACAAGTTAGATGAGGAGAGGGGAGTGGGATGGCTAAAGGTAAATTGCAGTAGTTCTTGCAGACGCGGATCACGAAAATCGGGCACAACTAGGGTCGCACCGACGCTATAGAGGACATCGGCAGGATGGGTGGAGGCGATCGCCACCGTCAGAATTCCTGCTGACACCGCCGAACGAATTCCGGAGGGGGAATCTTCAAAGGCGACGGCAGACTGGGCGGTAATCGCCAACCGCTCCAGCGCGACTTGATAAGGTAAGGGGTCGGGTTTGCCGCGTTCTAGGGTTTCGCCCAACACAACGGTGCCGAAGCGATCGCCCAAGCCCAGTACCGACAACATAAAGTCCACATTTTCCACTGGAGCGTTGGTCACCACCGCTTGGTTAAGATGCTGACCATCTGCCCACGCTAAAAACTCCAGCAATCCCGGCATTGGCACGAGTTGGCTAGCGGCGCGTTGACGGAAGGCGGCTTCTTTGGCCTTGCTCAGTGCCTGTGCAGCGATCGCCGACAGTTGGGGTAAGAAGTCGGCCACGATGGCAGCATTAGTGCGACCGCTAAACCGTCTGTTGTAGAGCGCGTGGTCAATGGTGAGATCGTAGTGCTGCAATACCTCGCGCCACGTTTGAAAATGGATCGGGTCGGTATTGGCTAAGGTGCCATCTAAGTCAAATAGCAGGGCTTTCAGCATCAAACCTCCTAGTTCATGCTGTGACCTAGTGTATTACACAAATGTAAAGGATTGTTAAGAAGTTTAAGCCGCTGGAGTAGGGCGGTTTTGCTTGGGCATTGTAACCCGAAATTGTGGATTGCGTCGCCTGTTTAAGCTGTAGATGACTGTAATCATGAGGTTTTGCGGAATTTCCACGGATTCGACTACAGTGGGAGGTAATTGTTAACATTCCCTCAGAACAAAATTCAGCCTCTCGGATCCACAGTGGCTAGTGCTCTGTCAACTTTTGGTTTTAGGGTAGATTCCCTAGGAATTTACCCTAAAAACTAGCTGCGACGTTCCACTAGGCGGTTTTTCGGTTAGCCTTTGCCCTCTGGAGTTGCCGTTTGGAGTTGCCGTTTGGAGTCATTCCTTGCGACTCCATTCCGTTTGGCGATGCTCCTTTCGGCGATGCTCAGGTACCCCGTTCCTTTCGACTTCGCTCAAGGAGCGGGGTACCTGAGCATAGTTACCGTTGGCGAAGTAGTTGGCTGAGCGTAGTTATCGTTGGCTGAGCGTAGTCGAAGCCAATGGCTGGTGCTGATGCCACACAGGGCTGGATCACCAGAATTAACAGCCTATCCGGCAAGTTGATTGTTCATCCCCTTCCAACTAGTGTTCGGATCGGGCGTATCCAACAGTTGGGGGGGACATCCGGGCGAATAGAATAAGCCCTTTGGGCAGGCTTTGCCTACGCGGCTATAAGAACAAAGTCCGCCTACGCGGACTAAGGGTTTTGAAACCCGCGTAGGCGGGTTTAGTTCTTGTAGATGCGGTTTTAACCGCCCCTCCCCCAAACGTGAAATACGCCCGTTCGGATCGGTTCTCAGTAGGGTGTGGCCAGCAGGAGCAAACTCGATTCATTTGTTTCTTCTATGTCTTCTAACTTCTATGTCTTTTAACTTATGAGTAATTTCTCGTTAAAGGAAGCCGCCAAACGGGATTTTCTGACCTCTCTGGGGTTGTGGGCTGCGATCGAAGTCATTAGTTTTGGCATTTGTCCGGCCATTGGCATTGTCCGGCCTGAAGAGCGGTTTCGCCTGTGGTTTTCGTGGAGTATTCCGCTGGGGATTGGGGGCGCGTTTTTGATTGCCCTCAGTTCTCAACTGATGGCCGATAATTATACGCAAGCTCCCAGTAATAATCGACTGTTCATGACTTGGGTGGCTCAAATTGGTGGGTGGCTCGGTATCGCCGGGATTTTATTCCCCTTTATGATGGTGAGTACTGAGTTTTTGGCTCAGAGTTTTGAGCAAATTTATAAACAGCAAAGCAAATAACCATGCTAGCCAAGCGAATTTTACCCTGTTTGGATGTTAAGGCTGGACGGGTTGTCAAGGGTGTGAATTTTGTCGATCTCAAGGATGCGGGGGATCCGGTGGAGTTGGCACAGGTTTACAATGCCGCTGGAGCTGATGAGCTGGTGTTTTTGGACATTACCGCCACCCACGAAGACCGCAGCATTATTTTTGATGTGGTGTATCGCACGGCAGAGCAGGTGTTTATTCCCCTGACGGTCGGGGGCGGGATTCAATCACTCGACACGATTAAGGAGTTGCTACGAGCCGGAGCCGATAAGGTCAGCATTAATTCCGCAGCAGTGCGCGATCCGGATTTGATTAACCGGGCCAGCGATCGCTTTGGTAACCAGTGTATTGTGGTGGCGATTGATGCGCGGCGGCGCACGGATGCAGATAATCCGGGTTGGGATGTGTATGTGCGGGGTGGGCGCGAGAATACGGGCGTAGATGCGATCGCCTGGGCGAAGGATGTGGAACAACGGGGCGCGGGAGAATTGCTGGTCACCAGTATGGATGCGGATGGTACCCAGGCGGGCTATGACCTAGAGTTGACCCAGACGATTGCCAAGCAGGTACAAATTCCGGTGATTGCTTCCGGTGGCGCGGGCAATTGTCAGCACATTTACGAAGCCTTGACCGAGGGACGGGCTGAAGCGGCGTTGTTGGCTTCACTGTTGCACTATGGCCAGTTGACGGTGGCGGAAATTAAACAGTATTTGCGCGATCGCCAAGTTCCAGTGCGGCAACTCGGCTGAGGCTTGACTCGGCGAATGCTTGCTTCAGCCTGTTGATCCGTTGCCCCGATGTACCTTAAACACCTCCACTTGCGGCAGTTTCGTAACTATCGGGAACAGCAACTCGACTTGCTGGCTCCGAAAACGATCTTGGTTGGCGACAATGCCCAAGGTAAAACCAATCTGCTGGAGGCGGTGGAATTGCTGTCTACCTTGCAGTCGCACCGGACGAGCCGCGATCGCGATTTGGTGTTCGATGGGGCGGCAATGGGGCAGATTACGGCTGTGTTGGAACGGCAAACCGGACTGATTGACCTAGGGTTGACGCTCCGCAGCAGTGGTCGCCGCACGGTGATGCTGAATGGGGAAACGCTGCGCCGCCACTTGGATTTGCTGGGCGTGCTGAATACGGTGCGATTTTCCAGCCTGGATCTGGAGTTGGTGCGCGGCGGCCCTGACCAACGCCGCCACTGGGTCGATCGCCTGCTGATGCAACTGGAACCTGTGTACGCCCACATTTTGCAGCAATATAACCAAGTCCTGCGCCAACGCAACGCCCTGCTGAAAACGCTGCACAATGTCCCCACCCCCCACCCCACTGCCTTGACTGACGAACTCGCCCTCTGGGATGCCCAACTGGCGACCACGGGCATTCGGGTGATCCGCCGACGGGCACGGGCATTGGAACGTTTGCGACCATTGGCGATCGCCTGGCACCAGTTGATTAGCGGGAGTGCCGAAGTGCTGGACATTCGTTATCTGCCCAACGTCATGGCCGCAGAGGATGAGCCAGAGCAGTGGCAGCAGGCATTTTTGACCAAGATTCAACAACGGGCGATCGCGGAGCAACAGCAGCACACCAGTTTGGTAGGCCCCCACCGGGATGAGGTGGAATTTACGATCAACCAAACCCCCGCCCGTCAATATGGCTCTCAGGGGCAACAACGGACGCTGGTGTTGGCTCTGAAGTTGGCGGAATTAAAACTGATTGACCAAGTGGTGGGCGATCCGCCGCTGTTGTTGTTGGATGATGTGTTGGCGGAACTGGATCTGAAACGGCAAAACCAATTGTTAGAGGCGATTCAAGACCGTTTCCAAACCCTGATTACCACCACTCATCTGGGTGCGTTTGATGCCGATTGGCTGCGATCGTCTCAGATTGTCACCGTGCAAGCGGGTCAGATTGTCTAATCCATCCAGAAACCCGGTTGCTCACGTGAAACGTAACTGCCCAAGTTGATTAAGGCTTGATTGTCGAATCTACCAGGGTTGGGCAACCCAACCCCTACAATTACAGCATCGATCCCGGTTGTAGGGGCGCGGTTTTCGCGTCCTTGATCTGACATCTGGGCAGTTACCGTGAAACTACACAGTTGATGGTTGGACACCAAGAAACCGGGTTGCTGAGTAGCCTGCGTTATCGCCCAATTAACTTAACCACGCCAATGCCACTGAAATAGAGAGCCAGCACGGCTCCTCCCAACAGGCTTTGGGTTAAGGGATCGGTGGAGGGGGTGAGGACAGCTCCTAGAATTGCGGCTCCCAAGACGACAAACCGCCAACCGGACAGCATTTGAGCCGACGAAACAATGCCCAAAATCCCTAGTAAAAACTGGATCACCGGAATCTGAAACGACAACCCGGTGCTAAACAGCAACAGCAACACAAAGTCAAAATACCGCTCAATTGACCACAGTTGCTCCACCACATCCGCGCCATAGGTGACAAAAAAGTTGAGAGCAGCGGGGATGAGGGCGAAGTAGGCGAAGGCCAACCCCACGAAAAACAGTACACTGGAACCCAAGACGATGGGTGCTAGGAATCGCCGTTCCCGTCGGGTCAGGCCAGGCAGGATAAATTGGATGATTTGGTAGAGAATGAAGGGACTGGCCAACAAAATGCCTGTATATCCGGCCACTTTCAGCGAGACAAAGAAAAATTCACCGGGGGACAGTTGCAAAAACTTTACGGCTCCGGCTGGTTTTTCGAGAATTTCCACAATCGGTCTGACGATGGTGAAGCAGCCAATGACGCTGACCAAGACTGCAATCAGGGCGTAGAAAATCCGCTGCCGCAATTCCTCCAAGTGGTCAAACAGGGACATTTCTACCTCGTCCGGTAGTTCGTCGTCTGCATTCTCCTTGGCAGAAGGAATAGCTTGGGGGGTGCCGTTACGGGCTGGCGCATCGCTGGATGAATTGGTCAATGTCCCATTCGATAACGTCCCATTTGATTCAGTGCCGTCCAATTGTTCTTGGGCGGTGGCTCCAAGTTCCGAAGGTGCAGTCATGGGTCAGCGATCGCCAATAAATAAAACAAATAACACGATTCTCTGCAACAAACTGATCGGTTTGCTTCCTGATTATTGTATCTGACTGTTAACGTGAGGATAGTCTAAAAACCAGACTGTCTTGTGACTGACTCCAGACAGTTCCCCCATCATGTCCCCTGATCCTGACCATGCAAAACACCCGCCTGAATAGTTTGGTTGATATTGTGACCACCCGGCTGAATCGCTGGTTGACGAATCCCTGGCGGCGGTTATCGCTGCAAGTGATTGGCCTGTTGTTTGGCTTCTTCTTAGGGTCAGCGATTTCGACGATCGCGGGGCAAGCAGCCAAGTGGGATGTGGTGGCAGCGGCAGCGGTGGTGGTGACAACGGAGGTGTTGAATTGGTTGGTGTATCGCCGCACGGCAGCCACGGAGCGATCGCTGGTCTTAGACTCGATCAACGCGATCAAAATCGGCATGATTTATAGCTTGTTCTTGGAAGCCTTTAAGTTGGGGTCTTGACTGCGGTTCCAACAGCGTGTGAACCGCCGCAGTCGTGTCATCGGCGAGGGCGATTTATCGCTTAACAGCTTATTCTAGGTCAACCTCCACTCACAGGTGGAATCAACACCACTTCGTCGCCGTCTACGAGGACGCGATCGCCCGTCACGAACTCCAAGTTCACGCCAAATCGGGTTACCTCGCGCCATTGCTCCAGTTGGGGGCGATCGCGGAGTAGGCGATCGCGCACCGCCACCACTGGAGTCCCCTCTGGCAACTCCAAGGCTAACTCCGGCACCCCATAGGCTTCCTGATAGGCCGCAAACAACTTCACCGTCACCCGCATTAATCAACCATCCCCGCTATCCAATCACCCATTACCTATAGCCGTTTTCAAAATGATGAGAAACGCTAGAAGCCTTTAACCTAGAAGCCTTGAACAAAGGGCTTAAGCCCCTTGTTGAAAAGGGCTAGATTACCCACTTTCAAACCTCATAATCCATCATAATTTGTACCCATTTGGGCGGCGTGGAAATTGGGTTACCCAATCGTTCTAGCATCAACCACGCGACCAAATGGACGGCAAACAGATAGACCAAATTACTGAAAAACACCAGCACCATGCCGACCAATTGCACCATTAGCAATTCCGGCTTAAACAACAGGCCAAACCGTAGGGTGAACCATTCAATTAAGTTGGTGACTTGGGTGGTCAGGTAGACCCACAAATCATCGCCCAGCATGATCGACATCAGCCAGAGGCGGAAGAAAAAGCCGATGGAACCCAACAGCGTCCCCAGCAGGATGGAAATGCCCCAACCCGCCGATCGCCGCCACAGCCAGCCCAATACTACCCCCATCAGGCCAAATGGCATCACGTACAACAAACTGCGGGGTGGCCCCATCAACACGGACAACAACAAGCCCGACACCAAGCAGCCCATCCAGGAGGCGCGTCCCCCCCAACGGAGATACAGCAGGGCGATGGGTAACGGGAAGAACATCCGCAGCACCGGGCCGAGGGGAAAGTAAAAGTTGACCAGCCAAATCAAACTGGCGGTACTGGCTAAAAAGGCCGTTTCCACCATCCGCAACGGCACCCTGGCGGCCACGGTGGTATGGGCTTTAGTGCTGATGGGGATGGAAGCGTCGCCCGGTGGTGACCCGAAGGGAGCTTCCAACTCCGCAAAGACTGAATCATCAAATTCAGTGGCTTGTTCGGTGGTTTGATTGTTGAAGGGGCGATCGCCCGGATTAGGCGCGTCTCCGGCAGACTGACTCATGGGGGGACTAGACCAGAATTTTTTCGAGGGCGTGTTGGTCAGGCAGGCAGAGGACATCCCGCTCCCTGAGAATCAGATTACGTCGTTCTAATTTGCTGAGTACCCGTGTTACCGTTTCCCGTGCTAATCCGCTTAAGCTACTCAGTTCCCGGTGCGGCAAATTGGGAATTTCGGTGCCGTTTTGTCCCGCTTTACCCTGACCGTCCGCTAAGAATAATAAGATATCGACCACACGAGCCGTACTATCAGCCTCGCGCAGGCGTAACCGCCGATTCACTTGCCGTAATCGTCGCGCCATTAATTTCGACAGGCGAATGCCAATTAACGGTTCTGTACTAATTAAATTAACAAAATCCTGCGCTGGAATATTGGCAATCAAGGTTGGCACCAGGGTAATCACATCGGTCGATCGCGGGGCTTCATCCAATGCCGCCATTTCGCCGAACAGTTCCCCTTTGCCAATGATATTGAGGGTGATTTCCCGGCCATCCAGATTATAGGTACGGATTTTCACCCAACCGTCCATGATGAAATAAACGGAGCTACCCCAATCATTTTCCAGCAAGATCACCTGATTGGCGGGGTGGCTACGCATGACAACATGAGCCGTTGCCTTTTCAGCAATATCTGCGGGCAAACCCTCAAAAAAGGGCATAGATCGCAAATCTGCGGGGGTGGGGGTGGGAACACGCCGTTCTGCCATGGACGAGATCACAAGTTAAAGGGGTGCAGGGAGCATTAAGGGATGGCTACAGGTCAGCCTAAATCCTCAGCATCGGAGTTTATCTGTGGAAAATTAGCAAAACTCCAAAATTGTGAGTTTCAGGACTGTTCACAGGCCAAACCTAAACAGGTGGAGAGGTATGGAGCAATAGCAACCACCTAAACCACTATAGATGCCTAAGGGGGTAATATCAGGATTTTACTCAATTCACATGATTATTCACACTACTGCATGGTCAAGACTGCAATCGGAGATTGATCCCTGACTGTTTATTTCTGCTAGCAGAATTTCTGCCGTCAGAAAATTTATTCAGGCATGATCCGTTAGTCATGTAAGAGCCTTAATCTACCATTCTCTGTTAGGACTGACTAGGTTTTTGCGTAGTTTTTCGGAAGGATTTGCAAAAACTGCAATTCTAATTGCGATTTCAGCAATCCAGCCTGGATGAAATTGGGTGGACGCGCTTAGCCCGGAATTCATGAGTATTTACCAGCAGTCCCGCAATCGGTACGGGCGAACGGCAGTTCGCCCCTACAGGGGATGGGGTTTACTGCAATGGTTGAGACTGCCAATATTGATAGGCGGCATAGGCCAAGGTGACGACTCCGGTTTCGATCGCCGTTTCATCCACAGCAAATTGGGGATGGTGCAGGGGATAGTTGGGGCGATCGCGGAACCCTACGCCCAAGCGGAACATACTACCGGGCGCGTGTTGTAGGTACAGGGAAAAATCTTCGGCTCCTAAGGACGGTTCCGGCAAAATCTGCACGGCAGCTTTACCCCAGGCGGCTTCGGCACAGGTTTCCAACAACTTACTCAGATCCGGATCGTTCTGGACGGACGGCACGCCTCGCTTGTAGTTGAATTCGTAACGGGCACCGTAGGGTTGGCAAACGTTGGCAATGATTTGTTCAATCCAACTGGGCAGCATGGCGTGGGTTTCGGGGTGGAGCGATCGCACGGTGCCAACTAGGGTGACGCGATCGGCAATCACATTGGGGGCGCGGCCACCGCTGATTTTGCCAAAGGTGAGTACCACCGGACGCAGGGGATTTTGGGTGCGGCTAATCGCCTGTTGCAGCGTCGTCACCACCTGTGCCGCAATCCACACCGCATCGATCGCCTCGTGGGGACGGGCACCATGCCCCGACTCGCCCACAATCGTCACTTCGATGTCATCCGCCGCCGCCGTCAGTGCCCCGTAGCGAATCCCCACCGCCCCCGCCGGAATCGTGGGAAACACATGCACCCCCAACACCGCCGACACCTGATCCATCGCTCCGTCTTTGATCATCCAGCTTGCACCCTGTGCCGTTTCTTCCGCTGGCTGGAACAAAAACCGCAAGTCTCCGGGCAGTTCCGCTTCCAGTTGGGAGAGCACCATGGCCGTGCCCAATCCTAAAGTGGTGTGGACATCGTGCCCACAGGCGTGCATCACTCCCGCCTTATGGGAAGCAAACTCCAATCCGGTGCGCTCCTCAATCGGTAGCGCGTCCATATCGGTACGAATGGCGAGGAGGCGATCGTCCCGCCCCTGCCCCTTCAGTTCACCAATCACCCCGTCTTACCCACCGATTCCCGCACGTGCAGCCCACAAGACGACAACACCCCGGCCACATAGACCGAGGTTTGATGCTCACAGCCACTCAACTCCGGATGGCTGTGCAAATGGCGACGAATCTCAATCAGCCGAGGCGAGAGTTTATGGGCGATTTCTTTAATGCGGGAGAGCACGGGGGAGGAGTGGGTGGGTGGATGAGTGGGTGAGAATGTGGGGAGAGTAGGGCGTTCCTTTCGACTTCGCTCAAGGTACGCCCCTTATAGATTATGCTCAGATACCCCGTTCCTTGAGCGAAGTCGAAAGGAGCGGGGTATCTGAGCGGAGCTTTAACGTTGGCTTCGACATCGCTCAGCCAACGGTTGTGTTACTCCGGTACAACCACCGATACCGCAGTGCCTTTAAGCGAGGACTGGAGCATTGGGGTTTTGATGATCGAATCATTTGCCAGCGTAAACAGGGGGTTGGAAAGAATCCCCGCCAAGGAGGTGATGATCACCATCGAGATCAAGCTGACTTGCAGGGGACGCATTCCCGGCAGGTTCCACTGGATGGGGGGATAGTTG
>CAZJZR010000082.1:0-9976 GCA_964550475.1 uncultured bacterium | reverse complement strand
GGGGATGAGTCTGCGATCGCCCCACCAGACGCGACCAGTAGCGATAGCGATGCCGATGATTGGTTTGATGATGAGGCTCCTGCCTCGGTAGACACTGGGGAGCCACTGCCGATGCAGGCTGAGCTGACTGAGGCCGATTCACCTGAAGCTGCACCGACTGAACCAACCACGGATGAAGCGGAAATGCTGGAATCAGCGGAGGTGGGTACAGCAACTGAAACGGCAACCGAACCACCGGAGTCGGCAGCGATCGCCACTGATGCTGACGATGACAATGCGGCCAATCCTGAGGCGGAACCCGCCCCTGATCAAGCTGACGCAGGTTCTAGTCCGGTAGCAGACGCATCAGCGGCTAATGGCGAGGCGGAAACCGCAACGGACGGAGACACCGATCGGCAGGAGTCTTAGACCCGATCTGGGGACTGGATGTTTCGTGATGTTGGGGGTCATCGGGGCACTCAACATCACGAAACCACGTTGAACCGGAGTGACCAACGACTGCTAGGGCAACTTGATGTAGGCGATCGCGTGACGAGACACTACATAGGACTGTTCGCCCTGTTGGACACAGAGGGATTGGTTATCCTGCCAAATCACGGCTCCAATGAACACATCTCCAGTCAGTAACTTGACTTCGATGGGTTGCTTGTCGCGAATTGCCTCTTGGAGATGGCGAATACTTGGAATCCCCGTTTCTAGTTGTAATGCCATAGATTCAGCCTATTACTACTGCCTAAAAAGATTTCTACTCCAGCCTATCCTAACCCAGGCAACATCCTGGCAATCAGTCAATCTATTCTGACCCACTGTTTTACAGTCACTCTTCACTATTCACAGTGCCCTGTTACACCCGGATCAAACTGGTGAGGATTTCCGTCGGGATGGCGGCGAGGGTGGCATCACTGCTGCTGGGATCGGTTTTGGTGCGGATGGCATGGATGGTATTCGCCAAATCAATCAGAGCCGAGTTGTACAGTTCCGGTTCACCGTGCCAGCCTGTGAGTGCCCGCAGTTGGTGCCGCAAAGCGACGGTGAGATGATCGGCCATGTTGGGGTCGTCAATTTGCGGATCGGTGGCCATACGAAAATAGGCTAACCCCAGATTGTTATGGGTGGCTAACAAATCAAAATTAATCGCCACAGAGGCACTGTATCCGTTGGCTTCCACGATCGCCAACACAGATTCATAACCCGCGATCGCGCCTTTCAGATAGTTTGTCCGCAGGTCAGGGGTTGCCTTGCTCAACTCTGCTAGTTCCAAATAGGCAGTGCCCAAATTATTCTGCGTGGCTGCCCATGCTGCGGGTACGTCCTCCGGTTTGCGGTACAGCAACGCGACCTGATACGCCGCGATCGCCAAGGTCAAGAACTCCGTTTTTTGGTCGTAATGGGACAGGTTCCAATAGGCCGTGCCCAGATTATTTTGGATCATGGCGTAGCTGAGCGGTTCCTGATCCGGGTTGTAATATTGGAGTGCTTCGTTGTAAGCCGCGATCGCCTGTTGCAGGTGCTCCATCGGCGTTTCATATTGCGCCAAGTTCCAGCAGGCGGTGCCCAAATTATTCTGGGTCGCGGCATACTTCAGTGGATCGGTTACCGCTGAACGATGGCGGAGCGACTCTTCATAGGCTTGGACAGCCCGTTGCAAGTTAATTTGGGGTTCATGGTGGCGAGCCAAATCCCCGTAGGCTTCTCCCAAATTACTGTAGATGGTGGCGCAAGCATTGGCCTGGGTTTCGGAATGGACTTTTTCCACCGCCATTTGGTAGGTTTTGATCGCCTGTTCCAGATACAGTAAGGGTTCTGTGGTTAAGCTAGAGCGGGAAATTTGCCGTAATAGATAGGCCAATTCGTTGAGTGTGTATGGCCACAGGCAGGAGTCATCGGGTAACCACATCAGGGCTTGCTGATAGGCATGGATGGCAATCACCAAGTAGAGGTGGTGAATGGTGTCATTCCCGGTGTGATCACGGTGTTGAGCCAGCAGGCGATCGCGGTAGAAGTTACCCAAATCGCGATAGACATCAGCAATTTCTGCCGAGGCGGAATCCTGTCCTTGCAAGGATTGGATTTGGTTCAGCAGTTGCAGGGGCGGAAACTCTTCAAAGGTATTGACCACGCTGCCTAATGGGCTACTGTTGCCCGTCACGGTGGCAGCGGAACTGAGCGAGGAGCTAAATAGCGTGGGATCTAGTTGTCCCATCAGCATTTCCTGCTCGGTGGTCGCCAAAATCAGGTCTTCCAACACCGCGACGGACTGTTCATTGGCTAGTAAGCCTTGGGTCAGTTTGGCGATCGCCTCCTTGGTATACAGGTTAGTTTGTCCGCCCGCTCCCACCGATAGGGGAGATCGGGGTGGTTCCAGCGCAAGTCCAGGCTGAAGGGAATCGGCGGCGAGGGGCTGATCGGCGGGTTGAGGCGACTGCAATCGGATCGGTGCATCGGTCAGCAACGCTGGATCAATGCCCTCTGCGGCGTAGTCGGCGATCGTGGACTCTTGGATGGGCACCTGTACATCCAAGTGCAGTTCCACATCGGCTAATGCAGCGGATCCGACATCACCGCCCTGTAGCTCTGCTTCTAGGTCATCAAGATCCGCCAGATCAACTAAATCATCACTATGAGCTGCCAGGGCATCGTCTAAGTCACTGCCCTGTGCTGAACTCACCGAATCTAAACTGGCTGGATTATGTAAACTGGCTGGATTTAAGCTCTCATCGTCTAGTAACCCATCGTCTAATAAATTGTCTAGCTCATGTAACTCATTTAAATCCTCTAGATTGTCTAGATGGTCTAGCCCATCGAAATCAACCAGCTCATCCGCTAATTCATCCGTTAATTGATCGGCTGCTTCATCCTCTGACCCTAGCAGATTGACATCATCCACCACTTCATCGCCAATCACATGGTGATCCACCCCCGGCCATGGCCGTTGCACAGCGGTGATCATGTCTAAGTCGCTATCGAGATCCTCTTCTAAGTCCTCCAGTTCACCGATTAACTCATCAATTAAGTTGTTAATGCGTGGGTCGGAACTGTAGGGTGCAGGGGTTTGATCGGGGTGGAGGGGGGGCGATGTCTCGTCGGTTGGCGGGGGCGCGAGAGGTGCCAGAAATTCCGTCTGATCAGTATCCTGAGCAGGGGGAAGGGATTGGTGGTCGAAGTCAAGGTCAAGGTCGGCAGAGGGGGAGGCGATCGCGCCACCCATGCCTGCCCCCGGCACATCAACCATCAAATCAGCCGCCACCTCTGAGGCGGCCAAGTCCGGTAACCTGCCAAACTCATCCGTTTCCGGCAGTGGAGCCTCTGCCCCTACCCAATCAGATTCGATCCAATCAGAGATGGGGCTAAACGGTTCTGAGTCATCCACCTCAACTACGGGGCTGGCTGGGACTGGTGCACCATGACTGCCGCCACCATTCAGACTAATGCCCCCTAAGCTGGGAATTTCCAATGGCACTGGCACCGGAGCCACGATCGGCGAAGGATTATCAGGGGAGGACTCTGCCGGAATATCGCTAGGGGTGTCCGCTGGTTGCACACGGGTCACTGGGGCTGGCGGAATCACGGGGGGAACGGGTGGCGGCGTAGCGGTAGACGTGGCCGCAGCCGTAGGCGTGGCAGTGGCGGAATTTCGGGCTGTGGCTGGGGTGGACGTGGCCAGCGATTGGCTGACTTGGGACACTGGCGGTGGGGGCAGAGGCCGGACTTTTTTCGGTTGCCGCAGCGATCGGTGTAAATCCTGCAAAACTTCGGTCGGGGAGCTGTAGCGTTGCTCCACCCGCACTGCAATCAACCGATCAATTAAATGGCGCAGGGCAGGGCTAATGGGTTGGGGAACGTGGTCATGCCAATCCCACATATGCCGCTGGGCATCAAATAAAAAGTTGGGATCAGTGCCGGTCAAGGCATGGAGACAGGTGACTCCAAGGCTGTAGAGATCGCTGGAAAAGTTTACCTGTCCTAACCGTTGTTCTGGGGCGATGTAAATTTCGGAACCATCGCTGACATCCGCAATTTCTGACAAACTGAAGTGGATCAAGCTCCACTGGCCATCTACAGTCCGCCGAACTAAAGTTTCCGGATAGATGTTGCAGTGGATGATTTGATAAGCATGGATAATTTGCATCATTGGCAACACTTCCGCTAACAGTTGCCGCACTTGGGTTTCGCTAAATGATCCCTCGCTGATCATTTCTGTCAGGCTCACCCCAATTGGCCATTCCTGCACCATATAGCAACAGTCGGGCAATTCCAGATAGGCCAGTAGGGCTGGAAATTGGGGGTATGTGCCTAACCGTTCTAGCCGCATGGCCAACTGCTGCCAATACTCCTTAATTAACTGTGGGGAGATGGCTGGCACGATTAGACGTTGGAGCCAGCAGGCAGATTTGGCCGGGCGATGCTCATCTCGCGCCAGGAACCCGCGCCCCACACTGAGGGGTTTGAGCACCCGAAAGCGATCGCCCAGTAGCAGTTTTGACCCGCAGTGCTGACAGAAATTGGCTGTTTCTGGATTAAAGGGTTTCTGACAGCGGGGGGCAAGACAGTAACTCATGACAGTCCCTAATGGTTAGCAAAACGGAGACGTTTTTTATAAATTGAGTCAATTCATTAGATTCGCTGTCCCATGGTGATTAGGGCACGGTTGGCGGGTAACCGTTCACTCGCCCTTGGGGCAGGAACCAGCGGGCGTAGCCCGCAACCCTTTTCCCATGGGGGGATGTGAACAGTTACGTTGGAGGCAAGCTATAGGGTGATGTTCGGATCTACGGTGATCCTAATTCTCCCATCGTAGACACGATGCCGACACCATGGACTGGTTCCAGGGTACCCATTCATTCCCCCCCAGGGGAGTCACTAGCAGGCGTAGCCCGCAACCGGCTTTACCGGGAGGACTCTGAATGGTTACGTTCCAGGATAGATTTTTTTTACAATCAGGCGTTCGACCGATTGCTATTTGACTATAGCCTTTCCAGTTCTAGCCGAAAGCGATTTTTTGATATTCTGTTGAAATTTGGTTGCCATCATTGATCGAGTGGGGATCTCGCGGGTGGAGCTAGTGGGCGATCGACCTAGTTCTCTGTCAACTTTATGTTGTTAGGTAAATGTTGTTAGGTAAATGTTGTTAGGTAACTGCCCACCGGCGTATTTCACGTTTGGGGAGGGGCGGTTAAAACCGCATCTATAAGAACTAAACCCGCCTACGCGGGTTTCAAAACCTTATAGTCCGCTTAACTGTTTAGTTAGGAGCTAACGAGGTAAAGCATCCTAGGATGGATCCCTCCATTGCCGTGATGGTGCGTTCTGTAGTGCAAACTCCCTCATGGGTAGGGATGGTGTGATGGTAATGGTTAATACCCAACCCGTTAAGCTGATTCTGGATACCGATCCCGGTGGGGATGATCTGTTTGCCATCCTGTGGTTGGTTAGTTTAGTCAACCAAGGCTTGGCCGAATTGGTGGCGGTGACCACGACCGCAGGTAATGTGGCGGCTGATCAAACATTTCGGAATGCCAGTCAACTGTTGCAGTTGGTGGGGTTGGCAGATGTCGAGGTGGGACGAGGTGCGCCCAATACCAGCCCATCGCAGTCAGCCAGCCACGCAACCCACATCCATGGTGCCGATGGCATGGGGAACCTGTCTCAGCAGTGGCCAGCCCCAACTCGACAGTTTGCTGCGGCTCGGTCTTCCCCCGACATTCTGATTCAGGCGTTGATGGCGCAACCGGGGGTGGTGACGCTGGTGGCGATCGGGCCGTTGACCAATTTGGCAGTGGCGGAACTGCAACAACCGGGGATTTTGCGGCAGGCGAAGCAAGTGGTGGTGATGGGGGGTGCGGTTGACCATGAGGGCAATATCACGCCTCTAGCGGAATTTAACAGTTGGTTTGATCCGGAAGCCCTAGCGGTAGTGTTAAACAGTGGTGCTGATCTGGTGCTGTTGCCGTTGGATGTGACCTCGCAGTTGCTTTTTACTCCGGCGATGGCACAGACGATCGCCCAGGTACAACCGCGATCGCCCCTCGCCCCACTGTTAATCGAACTGTTAATCGAACTGTTAATCCAACTGTGTGACTTTATGACGGGAACCGCCTTAGCCTATCGAGAAACCCAGGGCATACCCGGTTTTTTAGTCCATGATGCGGCGACCGTGGGCTATCTGTTTTACCCGGATTGTTTGATGTTTCGGCGTGCCCTAGTGCAGGTGGAAACCCAAGGGGAGGCGACACGCGGTCAAACTTGGCGCGATCGCCGCCCCACAGCGCATCCCCACACCAATGTCTGGTTGGCCTGTCAAGTTGACCCCACCGGATTCTTTACCCATTTGTTGGCGGATTTGCAGATGTTGCTGCGGCGAGCGTCAGAACAGTAGCAGCAAGCCCACCGTCGTCACCAGTAAAAAGCTGATTCCCATTACCCCCGCTAGGGGACTATTGCCCCAGCCCGTTACCCATGGGGAGACACGCCCGGTATAACCCAGCCCTTGCAGACTGTCCAGACTGGCGATCGCCCACACCCATCCGGCATGGAGTCCACAGGCCAACCCCAAACTACCGCTATCCAGCCACCGCGCCAACACCAACACCATCCCCATCACCCACAACCCCGGCAGTTGGGGAGCCACCCGCGACCAGGCATCCCAAACGGTATGGAGGACGGCAAACACAAGGCTGGCGATCGCTGCCGCCCCCCATGCCCCATAAACCCCTAATAACTGGTTGAGCAGGAAACCGCGAAAGACCAGTTCTTCAGTCACGCTGACCCACAACGCCAACAGCAGAATCGGCAACACTACCCCCAACACCGAGGACATGGGATGGGGCGATGGCTCCGACTGTGGGGTGAGATCGGCGGATTCCGGTAATGGTCGCCAAGTCGCCCAGCCCAAGGCCACTTCTACCCCCACCAACAGCCCAATTCCGCCTACGCCAATCACCAGTCCGGCCAACAGCGAGACCCAAAATGATCGCTCGGTGGTGAGTCCATACTCGCCCAAGGATTGTCCCAACCATTGACTAAACAGCGGCAAGAGGAGGGGAACCAGTAGATACAGACAGGCCAATAGGGGCAACTTCTGGTTGGGCTGGGACACCTGAAATGGTCGCCAGTGTAACTTGAGAGCTAGGGGAATGGCCATCGGTAGCCAGGCCACTAACCAGAGGATGAAAAAACACCAAACCTGAGCGATCGCGGATGTTTGGATCAGGGTTATCACAGCGTTTATCGGTTCAGTCATTGTGTCCCTATACCTATCACATTCCTTAGCATTGTGCGATCGCGATTCAGCCACTGCGTACCGTTAAGCAATGCCAATGGGAGGCCAACTCCTGTTGGGAATATCCCGTTAACCCTAGCGTTAACAATGCCGCCAAGTGTTCCGCACGGGGATAATTGTCGCGCTCGTAGTCACAGACGTGAATGTCTACCGAGGCTTGCTGTTCTTCTGGCCAAACGTGAATCGCCACATGGGATTCAGCCAAAATCACCACGGCTGAAACCCCCTGCGGTTCAAAGGTGGCGGTGGTGGTGGCGTGGGCTGTGAGATCGGCTTCGGCGATCGCCTGGGTCAATACCGCCAAAATATCACTGGCGGTAGCAGCCGCGATCGCGGGTGAAATGGGTAAGATGGCAGAAAAATGGTGTGAGGCGATCATAAAAGCAACGGAGGCTAATGCAGCGTTTAGCGCGTCTAATCGTCGTAACTTGAATCATTCACGACAATTTACCGCAAAAATGTAGCGCAAACTTGAGACAATGACCACGCTCTGCTTTGATCAGCGGCTGTTTAACCAGGGAGCTAGACGGTTGAGTTTTCCTGGCCGGAGCGCACGAAACATCAACGTTTAACACACGCGCTAAAACAGCGAACCAACCAATATGGCGGTTTGCATATTTATGCAGTATGAATGATTTCTGTAAAACGACCTGCAACCAAGTCACCTGAAATTAGATGTTATATATAAAAAGAAATCGTAACAACCCAGGCGATGGGTTGCCAAAGACTACCAACACAGCCACAAGGTAACTGTTCACATCCCCTTGGGGAAAAAGTGTGGCGGGCTGCGCCCACTGCTCTCCCATGGGAACGCGCGGTTACGCTACCAGAACATTTCAACCCGGTTCAACGAGTGTTTAGCAGTTCACATATTTTCAGTAGTCCAGTCAGATTAGGAGGGTACAGTTTTGTCTGTTGAAACCTTATCCAAGCCTTCAACGGTTCGTAAGCTTGCACCCCGGTATCGGGTTTTGCTCCACAACGACGACTTCAACTCCATGGAGTACGTTGTCCAAGTCTTGATGCAAACGGTGGCCAGCCTCACCCAACCCCAAGCCGTTAGCATCATGATGGAAGCGCACACCAATGGCATTGCGCTGGTGATTACGTGCGCCCAAGAGCACGCTGAGTTTTACTGCGAAACCCTGAAGAATCACGGGTTAACCAGCACGATTGAGCCGGATGAGTAGGCAGTGGGCAAGGCAGTTAGGGAGTTGCGGGAAAATAATATCCCCGTGATAGGCGTAGGGACACGGCATTGCCGTGTCCCTACAGGTAGCGGTGTGGGTACATTATTAATCTGCACATCCCTTAGGACTGAGGATTAAAAATCAGGCTTCAATAAGTTCGAGATTGCTAGGGGCGGGTTTTGCTGTCCAATTTATTACAGGATGCAGAGTGATCTGCGAAACCCGCCCGTACAGTTTGCGGTTTGATTCAATCCAGGTTCTGTAACACGATCTGGAGAAAGTTGGGTGAGCTGATGAGTAAGTGAGTCGGTAAAGTGAGTAGCTAAGACAATGTGTTAAAAGTTTGATTGTTCATCCGCGCCGCGCACGAAAAATCAAACTTTTCCCATTCCATCACCCACCCACCCGCCTCCCTGCCTGCCTTGAAACTGCATCTACGTCGATTTGCTCGCTACCCTGCCCCCGTGCGGATTCTCAGCTTTGTGCTGCTGTTATTAGTCGCGTGGGTGCCCTTTGCTGCGCCTGTGTATGCCTGGGTGCCCGATCCCAATTGGCAGAGTTTGCTGACGATGCCTGTGTTATATGGGTTGTTCCTCTGGTTGGTGGGGGTGTGGGGGCAACGGGTATATGGTGAACGGGGGATGCTGGGTCGGTATGGATTACAGTGGAACCGTGCCAATGGGCAAGAGTTGGCCTTGGGCTTGGCGATTGGCTATGGCAGTTTATTCAGTTTATTTATCTTGGAAGGGCTATGCGGGTGGGTGGTGTGGCGATCGCCCCTGATGCCCTGGGTGCGGCTAATTCCAGAAGCCTTGTTGATCTCGCTGTTAATTGGGTTAGCGGAAGAGACCGTTTTCCGAGGTTGGTTATTGGATGAGTTAGAACGGGATTATCGTCCGCCGATCGCCCTGTGGGCTAATGCGATCATTTTTGCCTTACTGCACTTCATTAAACCGCTAGAAGTATTGATGCGGTTATGGTGGACATTTCCCGGATTAGTCCTGCTAGGACTGGCATTGGTATGGGGAAAGCGGCGATCGCGTGCGCCTACTGCCAGGATGACCGGAGGACGGTTGGGATTACCGATTGGGTTACATGGAGGACTGGTGGGTGGGTTTTATATGATTAATGTGGGTCAATTGGTGCGCTACACCGGACAAGTGCCGCCATGGGTGACTGGATTGGATGATAATCCCTTGGCTAGTGTGTTGGGTGTGATCTTTTTAGCCGCGATCGCCCTAGCAATGTATCGCTGGTCGCACCCTGCCCAGGCTGTGACCAACCGAGATCATTCTGTATAGTCTGTAGCAGAAGAGTCTGTAGCGGCTGAGCCACAGGGCTGGTTACGTTACCCGATCGCCAATCTGGTTAAATTGCTCTACCCTGGGTACCGCGATCGGGACTGCCTCAAGCATCACTCTGGTATTGCCCTAAAGCCCCATCGGCAGATAATAGACCTCTTGCACATTACATGAAAGTCAATTGTTGGGTTGCCAAGATCTTTGCC
>CAZJZR010000081.1:0-10053 GCA_964550475.1 uncultured bacterium | reverse complement strand
GTGAGCCGTGGCTGAAGAAACCCAAGCAATTGTCCAGGCGGGTAAAATCTCCAAATGGCTGACCGAAAATGGATTTGGCCACGACCTACTCGAACCTGACCACCTGGGTGTGGAAGTAATTAAGGTGGATGCAGATTTCCTCCTGCCCATTTGCACTGCGTTGTATGCCTATGGCTTCAACTACTTGCAATGCCAAGGTGCCTATGACACCGGCCCCGGTGGTGAGTTGGTGACTTTCTATCACCTGGTTAAGCTGAGCGATTCCGCTAGTCGCCCGGACGAAATCCGCATCAAGGTATTTCTCCCCCGTGAAAATCCTACGGTTCCCTCCGTGTACTGGATTTGGAAAGCCGCCGACTGGCAAGAGCGGGAATCCTATGATATGTACGGCATCATCTACGAAGGGCACCCCAACCTGAAGCGGATTCTGATGCCGGAAGATTGGGTGGGCTGGCCGCTACGCAAGGACTACATTTCCCCCGACTTCTACGAGTTGCAGGATGCCTATTAGCGAATTACTTGCGAATTACTGTCGCCCTAACTGAAAAAAGACCTCGATTCTGTGGATTGTTCACCAAGAATTGAGGTCTTTTTTGGGGATCTTAATGAAATTTAGATCGGCAGCAACTTATCCGTATCTAAAATTTCAAACACTTGATCCAAACCTGTGATTTCAAAAATCAGGCGAATGGATTGCTGTACATTGCAAATAAACAACCGACAGCCATAATCCCGTGCCGACTTCAAGATGGAGGCTAACGCCGCTAAGCCTGCACTATCAATGAAGTTGACATTGGCTAAATCAATTAACCAAATCGGGTTAGTTTTGGGGGCGATCGCAGACAATTGTTGCTTCAAATTCGCTCCACCCGTAGCATCCAGACGACCCTCTGGTTGAATAATTGTCATTTCGTGGATGGTGTGCAGATCCATAGGTCATCTCCCGTATCAATCCAATATCAATTAGGTGGTAACCATTCACATTGCTCTCGGTAGGGTGCGGGCTAAGCCCATTGGTTTCCCCTCGGAGCAGTGAACAGTTAGTTTAGGTGAAAGCAAAACCGTCATCAGAAATGATCAAATTAGCGGTGATGGCTTGGTTTAAGCATCATCGCATTTGATTCAATCTGCAATTAGTGGAAAACTTAGGCCACTTAGAAAAACTGAATCTGTGAAAACCCAATCTGTGAAAGATTGCTTGCCCTAGGGTTAGATTGCAGGATTGCATTGATGCAGCAATCAACCAGTTTAATGATCACGTTAATGATCACGAAAGTCGCGTGACGCAATTCTCAGACCAGAGCATTTTCAGAGACGTGTATTGGTGATCACAGCCAACAGCTTGAGGCTTGGATTAACTTGGCCTAACGCTTAGGCTACCCAAAAAGCAAATTGAAACGGTCACCTTTGTGTCATATCCCGATGATTTGGTTAAGGATGGTTTGCTTACAGTTACTAGATGTTTGACAAGTCTTACTTCTCAAACATGCCTTGAGTCTTTCAGCGATGAATCAAAGGTTAGGAGCACACTTGGAAAAATGAAAGCGGTAAAATTAGGTCGCTAAGTCAGTTGTATCGTTGCCGTGTAGTTTTGGTTCGTGTAGGTTTGGACGATGGATTCCGAATGATCGCTTGCTTTGAACCATCCCAGGCCGGTATACCAAGAATTGCTTAGCTCTCTGCCTCTACAGGATGTATCAAATATAAAAGTGGTTTAGGAGAAATTGCAGGGTAGTCAAGTTAACTTCGTACAATCTTCATAATCTTAGCGACGATTCATAAATTTTTTATGTGGCTCAATGGTAGGTATCACGCAATACTGCACCACGCAACATTAGGCATTTATTCCGGGTAAGCACGCAGGTTCATCAGCAGATTGCATTCTAGGATTGGATGCATTCGGCGTTGCTGCCAGACAAATCTGATCGAGGGGATCATGCACTCAAAGGTATCTGACCAAAAAATTGACAGGACTTCCGGGGCACGGCAAGATCAAGGTAAAGGTAAATCTTTGTGAAGCAGAATCTCCATGCCATCTGAACTATTGTCGCTAGAGAAAATCCAGGAAATTGCTCAGGATTACGGGTATTGGGCGATCTTTTTTGGGATTTTGCTAGAAAACTTAGGCTTACCGATCCCTGGTGAAACGGTCACCCTAGCAGGCGGTTTTTTAGCGGGGAATGAGCAGTTGAACTATTGGTGGGTCTTAGGGGATGCTAGCTTGGGAGCAATTTTAGGCGGCACAGGTGGTTATTGGCTGGGACGGTTAGGCGGTTGGCCGTTGTTGGTGAAACTAGGTCAAGTCTTTCGCATCCAAGAAGATCGGTTAGTCAGTGTTAAAGAACAGTTCAGCCAAAATGCTGGCAAAACTGTATTCTTAGGCCGTTTTGTCGCTCTCTTACGGATTCTCGCCAGTCCCATGGCCGGAATTGCCCAAATGCCGTATCCCCGCTTTATGCTCTACAACGTGGCGGGTGCTTTGTCGTGGGCGACATTGATGGTGAGTTTGGCCTTTTTTGCTGGTAATTTAGTTTCCTTAGAGCAATTGATGAGTTGGGTCAGCCGTTTTGCCATCCTGTCACTGATCATTGTGGTCTTGGCGTTGGTGATCCCCATTTGGCTAGAGTCCCGCGAAGCTCGTAAATCTGCGCCGGTTACCCCCGCCGCTCCTCTCCCAACCCCAGAAGCGGATACCGTAGAAGGCTAAGTAGCAGACTAAGCAGACTAAGCAGACTAAATTGATTCGTTGAAGGGCGATCGCTGGTCTTCAGTCTAGGTTTAGCCGATAGATCATCACTATCCTGTTCTCAAATTCCCTATTCACTATTCACCATCCACTATTCACCATTCCCCCCCTCCCATGTCGCGATTTTGGCGTGATAGTCGGTTTTGGCGGATCGCTGGCCAAGCAGTCGTGGTACTGGCGGTGGCGGGTTCTGTTGCCTTAGGGGTGGCTAATTTGACCCGCAATTTGCGGCAATTGGGGCTGCCGTTTGGCTTTAGTTTTCTCAATGCCCAAGCGTCTTTTGGCATTGCAGAGCAGGCGATCGCCTACACCCCTGCCGATCCCTACAGTCGCGCCCTGTTGGTGGGACTACTCAACTCACTGAAAGTGATGCTATCCGGGGTCGTGTTGGCGACGGGGATGGGGTTTACTGTGGGGATCGCCCGCCTGTCCGACAATTGGTTAGTCCGACAACTGGCGTTGGTGTATGTGGAGATCTTTCGCAATACGCCCTTACTGTTGCAACTATTTTTCTGGTACTTTGCCGTTTTTCTGGGGTTGCCGCCAGCGGAACAGGCAATTAATTGGCTGGGGTTGGTGTCCTTCTCGCAGCAGGGCATTCGGCTCAGTGGTGGCCTCACCTTTTCCCCGGAGTTTTCCGCCTTATTGCTGGGTTTAACCTGCTATACTGCCGCCTTCATTGCAGAAATTGTCCGGGCTGGCATTCAGTCGGTGCCCCGTGGCCAACGGGAAGCGGCACAAGCCCTGGGGTTACGACCGAGCCAAATTATGCGGCTCGTGATTATCCCGCAGGCGTTACGGGTGATTGTTCCCCCGTTGACCAGCCAGTATTTGAATTTGGCGAAGAATACCAGTTTAGCGATCGCCGTCGGCTATGCCGATGTGTACTTCGTTGCCTCCGCCACCTTCAACCAAACCGGACGCGCCGTAGAAGTGATGTTACTGTTGATGGCCATGTACCTCGCCATTAGCCTGCTGATCGCCATTGCCATGAATGCCTACAATCGCTCCATTCGCCTGATCGAACGGTAACCGTGAATGGTTTTCAGGTCACGCTCTGACTCACCCTCTCACCTGTTCATACACCGCCTCTGTCCGTTCTGCGAGTCGCTCCCAAGTGAACTGCTGGCGGACTTTGGTTTGTCCGGCGGTGCCCATGGCGGCGGCGATGGAGGGATTGAGGAGTAGATGCAGTAGGCGATCGGCGATCGCCTCTGCCGTTTGTGCCACCAGATAGCCATCCACCCCCTCGGTCACCACATCCGCAACCGCTGGAATCTGGCAACCGATGACGGGTTTAGCGAAACTCCACGCTTCCGTATACACGCCCCCAAAACTTTCTTGGCTGGAGGGTACACACAATAGGGTACAGGCCGCCAAGCCGTCGGTTTTCGTTTGCAGATCCACGGTGCCCAAGCGATGAATCCGAGGATCCGTCATGGTTTGGAACACCTGCTCCGATCGCCCCACTGCTGGCCCCATAAAGACAAACTGCGCCTCTGGTACCTTTGCCCACACCAACGGAGCCGCGTCTAGCAGTTGTCGATACCCCTTGTAACTGTAGTGTTGTCCCAAAAATAGAATCAGGGGATAGGTGGCCGGATCGGGCAGGTGGTACTGCTGGCGGAAGCGGTGCGGGTCAGCGTTGGCAGCCAAGACTGGCCCAATGCCTGTGACCCAAATGCGATCGCCCCTGACCCCTAGCTGGATCAACGTTTCCCGCTCCGTTGCCGTCAACGCAATCACCCCATCTGCTTCCCGATACAACCGCAGGTAACAGCGATACCGCCACCCAACCCAGCGGGGATGATGCACTGGAGTCAGAATCCAGGGAATGTCGTAGCGTCGGGCCAGTTGCTGCGACGTGTAACTCAACCCTTCGCGGCCAATCCGCACATTGTGAATCAGGTCAGCGGCGGCAGCATAGGGAGCAAGGTGGGGGCTGAGGACATGGGCGATCGCGGGCAATGCCCAATCCATCAGCGGATAGTAGCCCAACACCGCTGGCAATAGTTGCAGTTTCTCCCCTAGGGACAACCCCAACCGATGTACCGGAATCTGATCGATCACATAATTGTGCGATCGCCTCGGAGCCTTCAGCGTCGTCCCCAACAACCAATCGGTCCGTTGCCGATCCCAATGGCTCACCACCTGAATCCCATGCCGCACCCGGAGCTGCTGGGCCAGCAAATGATGATGAATCTGAGCACCGCCAATAGTGGGTGGATAGGTCGTCAGCGTAAATAACAAGTCCATCGGAGATTGGAGTGAAGGTTAGGACTATGATAAAAAATGGTCATTGGTCATTTCATTGATGATTGATCATGGGTAATCGGTAATGGAATTGATTCCGGTTATATCATCACCGAACCCCCCCTCTCCCTTACTCCCCTACTCATGCACCCCCTCCCCCCATGCACAGCCTATCAATTCCCACTTGGATTATTCACACGTCTAGCGTTATCGAGTGGATTGTGGCGATTTGGTTGGTCTGGCTGTATGCCGAACTGAGTGGGCAGTTGGCCTGGCGGTGGCTATCCTGGGGGATGTTGCCTGCGCTGGTGAGTGCCATGTGTGCCTGTACCTGGCATTTTTTTGACAACGCCCCCGCTTTAGATTGGTTGGTCACCCTCCAAGCCGCCATGACGGTTGTGGGCAACTGCACGCTGATGGTGGCTGCTTGGTGGATTTGGCGATCGCGCCCCAAGCCTGATAACCCATAAGCCATCAGCAGTTATCCGGAACCTTGCTAGTTGATTCCCCCTGTGCCCCTGCAAACTTGCGGCGAACTGCACATCAACTGCACCAACCAGATTGCGGATAGGGTCGAAGCCGACCTGTTCAGTTCCCATTCCTTCCAGGCATTCCCATGCTCACCAAAGACTCTCTCTTTGCTGTTTCTCTGTTCCCCTACCTCGGTTTCCTGTGGTTTTTAACCCGGTCAGGACAAACGCCTCGGTTAGCCCTAATCGGGTTTTACATGACACTTGTCTTTGTGGCGGTGACAATTCCAGCGGGAATTTACGCTAGGGTTATTTATAGGGATGCTTTAGCCAATGTAGATTGGTTACATGGTGCGGCAGAGTCTTTCTTGACGATCGCCAACATCCTGGTAGTATTAGGGTTTCGGCAAGCAGTGGTGCAAATGCAGCGAAAAGGGTAAACCTAATTCCAACATCAACATCATCCACAGTGTAACTGTTCACATCCTCCAGGAGAAATGTGTTGCGGGCTGTGCTCGCTTGTTTCTCCCTGTCAGAGGAAAAAACGGTTACTTCACCGTTGTGATCATTCACAGGAATAGCTTGGTTAGGTTATTGGTTAGGTTAACTGATTGTTTTGTTTTGTTGGGTTGTGATTTGAGAGGGTGTTTTAAAAGGTTAATGTTTCGGGTGCGGAGTGCTCGAAAAAACAGCCTTTTAGTCACCTTTTCCATCAGCTTCTGAGTTGTGGTGATGTGGTGAAAGGTGACTCATCAGGTTTGAGCGTCATGATCATTACTGTATCGATTTAGATGTCATATTTTAGATGTCACATTTAGACGACAAATGTTTCGGTAGTCATGTTTTGGCAGGGCAAAAAAACCACCAAAATTTCATCCGAATCAAACCTACACCTGTGAATGACCTGCCGATTCATTACCTGCCGAAGTGAATTTGACTCAATCCTAGGGGATCTGCACAGTGTGATTTTCGATGACTTGATTTTGTATCACTTGATCAAGACGGCTTGACCATCACCTAGCTTGATCAAATTACATTTTGATCAGCGGGCTTGGTGTAAAGCCAAAATCACATTGTTTAATACAATTGAACACCTGACATTCAACACATTCCAACCTGGTTAAGAGACTGGTTGAAAAGTGGTCTAGACGATTGATTGTTCGGGCGCGGAGTACCGGAAAAAATCAACTTTTAAGCCACATTCTCAGAGGGTAACCGTTCAATCCCCGTCAGGGGATGAACAAGCGGGCGTAGCCCGCGACACTTTTCTTATGGGGGGATGTGAACGATTACCTGGTGGTAGTAGTTCTAGACTCAGTTCTAGACTCAAGTGTGGGCTAACCCCGTGATCTCAACCATGATCTGGGAGGTTAACCAAATCCTCCCTAATGCTTATCTGGATCACAGTTCCCTCCTTGAATTCACCGTACACTTTTTAGAGGATGTTGGATTAGAGGATGTTGGAAAAGGATCTGGCGGTTGTGGACGCAAAGCGGTTGCTCTTTGAGAAAACCGTAACTACACGGGCAAACTTCACCTGTACGGAGTCCGGAAAATCAAGGGTTTTCCTGACCTGTATGGCCGATGATCGCTCTACGCTGAGAGCAGTAAGCCAAGTTTAATTGCCTAACGGTAGGTTGCTCTGGGGGCGCGTTAGTCTATAGCCGTTACGAACCTGCGGGTACGCAATGCGAATAGTCGTGAGGGTGGCAAGATATCAGGCTGTGCAAGCCATCTCTTATTTGCAACTCATCTCTTCTTAATCTTATTTGCACCCTATCTCTTAAATCTGCGTTGGTTTTGCTCGCTGTCGGTTGTTGGTTCAAGTTAAGGTGGGGCTAGGCTAACCCGCTAGAACCACTTAGCTAGAACTACTTGAATTGCTTGAATTGATGCTGCAATTGCTTGTGATTGTGTCTGGGAAAGGTTAAGCAATCCCAGAGTATCACCAGAATGAAGGTTTGCCCTGCCACTCCTGCGGCAATGTCCGCCTTCCTGGTACGATTGTTCCCTGCTTGGCTGACTCCTCAGCAGCTTGTGTCGGAGGTTTGAGTCAGGATTTACTGATCATGTTAGCCGCTCGGTTGCCATGCATGGCTACTCATTTGGGACTTCTAATCTGCCATTCATCCGTAAATTCTTATTTCTGACCAATTAAGAACGTTTAAACTTGAAGAAAGAAGCGGTTGCCTACCCCATGTATTGCCTCAACCCCGATTGTGAAAATCCCCAGAACTCTGATGATGCGGTTGTCTGTCAGAGTTGTGGTTCGCAATTGGTCGCCCTGATTCGAGGGCGGTACCGTGTGATTAAGCCGATTGGCCAAGGTGGTTTTGGTAAGACCTTTTTGGCATTGGATGAGGATCGGTTAGGGACTCGTTGTGTGCTCAAACAGTTTTCGCCTCGGTTGTCTGGCAGCGGCGCGTCACGGAAAGCCGCGTTAGAAAAGGCGATTCAACTCTTTAATCAGGAAGCGAAGCAGTTACTGGAATTAGGGGAACATCCACAAATCCCTAGTTTGTATGCTTACTTTGAACATGATAGTCGTCTGTATCTGGTGCAACAATTTATCGAAGGCCAGAATTTATGGACGGAACTACACCAACAAGGCCCGCTGAATGAGGAACAAACCCGGCAATTACTGGCGGATTTATTGCCTGTCTTACATTACATTCACGAACGCCAAGTGATTCACCGTGATTTGAAACCGGGCAATATTATTCGGCGCAAAGTCGATAATCGCCTGGTGCTGATTGATTTTGGCTTGGCTAAGCAGTTGTCTCCCGATGATATCGCCCGTACAGGTACCAAATTGGGTACAGAAGGATACGCACCGCTGGAGCAACTCCGCAGTGGCAAAGCCTATCCTGCCAGTGATCTGTATAGTTTGGGCATGACCAGCTTAAATTTAATGACCAAATGTATACCGGGGGAGTTATACGATCCCTTGCAGGGTTGGATTTGGCGCGAAATGTTGCAAAGTCAAGGTGTGAGCGAGCATCTGATCCGAATTTTGGATAAGATGACGCGGGACATGGTGGGCGATCGCTACCAGTCGGCTCAAGAGGTATTGGCTGACTTAACAGCACCTCCGACCGTCACCGCACCGCCAGTCCGTGCAGTTCCCGTGCCACCGCCACCACCGCCCCGCTCTAATTTGGGTGGGGTCGCTTCGGCAATCCAGTCCCCTGGCACTAAAATTCCAACGGCAACGGCCATTCGCGTACCGCCAGCGGCACCATCCAAGGCTCCGATTTCAGCCGAATCGCAAATTCCTACCACCACTATTCCTAAGGAAGCCGGTTCCAAATCTCCCACCCCCACGCCGACCTCTGGATGGATCTGCATCAATACGCTGCGGGGTCATAGTTCTTGGGTTACGTCCGTTGCGGTGAGTGCCAATGGGCAATGGTTAGGCAGTGGTGCGTTAGACGACACGGTGCGGATCTGGGACTTGAGTACGGGGCAACCCATCCGTACCCTCGCGCGTCAGTTGAAGGCGGTGAATGCGATCGCCATCAGTCCCGATAGCCAGTCAATTGCGGCGGGCAGTGATGATGACCTGATTAAGGTGTGGAATCTGCAAACGGGAGCGTTGCGGCATACCTTGGTGGGGCATTTGCGGGATGTAAACGCGATCGCCATCAGTCGAGACGGCAAATTTCTCGCCAGTGGGAGCGAAGACCGCACGGTGATGTTGTGGAATATGCAGAATGGTCAACTGCTCCGCACCCTCTCTGGCGATGGCGGTATGATCAAATCCCTCGCCATTAGTCCCGATGGCCGTTGTTTAGTCAGCGGCAGCATGAACAACACCATCTGCATCTGGGACTTGTCCACAGGTAAGTCCATCTATACCCTATCCGCCCACTTCAACTCGATCAACGCCCTCGCCATCAGTCCCGACGGCAAAACCTTAGCCAGTGGCAGTAAGGATCAGAAGATTAAATTGTGGGACTTGCAAAAAGGCGAATCGACCCATCTACTGGTCGGACATAACCGTGATGTGAATGCCCTAGCGTTTAGTCCTGATGGTCGCTTTTTGGCTAGCGGTAGTAGTGATGAAACCATCAAACTGTGGAATCCCCGCACGGGTGAATTGCTGTACACCTTGGATGGGCACACAGGCGTTGTGGCCTCTGTTGCCTTTAGTCCTATAGGGATTGCCACGATGGATGGTAATGGCAATCGCTTGATTCGCAACATCCCTACCCTTGTCAGTGGCAGTTGGGATAAAACGATTAAAATTTGGCAATTAATTCAAGATTAACGCCCCAATATTAACGCCAGCGTAATTACTCACATTCCTCAAGTGCAGATAGATATACCACTATCGTGACCTGTACGGACACGGCATTGCCGTGTCCCCACGTTCGTCATGGTGATTCATCTTAGGTTGCCGCACGTCCCTAGATCGGGTTGGGGCGATCGCGGCTTAATCTTCGTGTTCGTCGAAGGGATCGCGTAACCCTTCGGCTGGAGGGCCAAAAGCCGTATAAATTGTGTAGCCTGTGATCGCGACGACAAAGGCCAAAATAGAAATGCTAAGAACTGTTGCAGGTTCCATAGAGGGGATCAAGAAGG
>CAZJZR010000080.1:0-10056 GCA_964550475.1 uncultured bacterium | reverse complement strand
CCGAATCGGTTCATAGTTGGGCAGATACCAGGCACGTAAGGGGATGATGGCCATAGAAGACTCCAACCAGGGTTTCCAGTCTTCCTAATTATGCCGCCATCCTCCCAAAATCAACTTAAATTGACATCATTTAATTGCTGATAGGCGGCTTGAATGTCTTCATCCGACCAACCCTTGGCACGCAACCGACTGATAATTTGGCTCTCACTTACATTAGCGGTCAGACTCCGGCGCATGTAACCAACCAATGCTTGCTGTTCGGCACTTAAATCAGCAGACGCTGACACTAACGCTGGTTCTTGGGCTGGCTTTTTTACCAGATCATAAATTGCCAACAAAATCCGCCCAATGATCCATGCTGCCCCCCACCAAAATACACCCCCAACCCCCATCGTACACATGACAGAAAACGCCATCAAGATAAAGGCATTCTGAATTCCCCCAGTTAGAATGATCGTGCTAACAATCACGACGGGAAATCCGATTAATGATGCTTGCAAAAATCTGAATTGGAATTTCACAGCCGATTATCCAAAATGATTTCCCAGTAACGAATAAAGGCAATAATTAATGCCATGTAAAACGGAATAGCAAAGGCAATTTCTACGGGCAAATTGGTGATTGGTGTGGTGAAGCCGGAGAAGTTATGCACGGCACTCGCTCCATAGACCCGATAGCCATTCAAAATAAATAATGACTCTACGGGTAATGCCACCACACTGGTGATTGCCAAAGCTGTCACAAACCGTAAGGCTGTAGACAGGTGGATGAAGAATTGATTCACCACGATCGCCGCTAAGCCAATAATCAATACCCACAAACCCGTCATCAAAATGCTGATGTCATGAAAGATATAGGACCAATTGGGCAAGTTGAGATTTTGCGCCAACGGTTCAATCATCACTTCAAACAAAAATACGCCTGTAAACGCTAACAAAACTGCTCGGAGCCAATTGCGTTTTTTGACCGGGATTAATGGCAAATCATCAATCACAAATGTCCAATATTTATAAAACGCCAACACCAATCCGGTAAATACGGGCGTGTAATACAACACTTCAATGGGCACATTCAACACCTTAATTCCAGAGGTGGCTTGCAGCACTTCTGGGGCATAACCCCGAATGCCAATGTTGACCACGATCGCCTCTAAAATACACACCAAAACGGTAATAATTCCCAGATAAATTAAGAACCGCTTCCATTCTTTCCAGTTGGGCAATTGGCGATCGGTCAACACCACAACCGTTAATAATAAGGCTGTCCAACCAATGGTTAAGATCCAACTGACATCTTGATAGATATACGCCCACACCCCCATCCGCTGGTTGTGCCACATCGGCGCAGTAAACAATTCAAAAATCAACACCCCTCCTGCCATTGCCAAACAACGGAGGGGAAATTGTGGTTGTAATTTAGACAACAACAGGTAACAAATAACTGCCCCGACTAATGTGATCGCTTCAAAGATTAAAATCGGCAGCGTTGGGGTTTTATCAAATGTGCAGGTTGCCAACAGCAACGGCATGATTCCAGGCATCATGATTCCGGGCATTGTGATGTCAATCATACAGGTGCACCTCCCACCACGAAATCGCTCGATCGCAAGGTGGCATCTTTAATTTTGCAACCGCCCCATTTCGCCTGACAAAATTCTGGGGTTGTGCTTAACCGTTCCCAGATTCGCCATAACGGTTCCTCTAACACACTGCCAAATTTGGCATGGTTAAAATCACAGGACATGATATCGCCATAGGGTGACACGTAAAAATAGCTGGTGCCACAGGCACAACCAACGCTGCGATGGCTGGCAAAATAGGCAAAAAATACCACACCCGGATAGTCCAGTTTTTGATTGTACGATCGCGCCGATTGAATCATCGCTTCGACCCAATTCGCTTCGCTCAATCCGGTTCCATTTGTGTCAGTGGTTGATGTGATTAAATCATCCCGGTGGTTATAACGGCCAGAGGGTAGGGCATCGAAAACTAAGACTTCATGCACACCCAAGGATTTCGCCAATTCCACCATTTTATCCAACTCGCCCGCCGCATAGGATTCCGGGGTCATTGTGATCGAAATACCAACGGAAAATCCCAGTTTTTTTGCCTGCTGAATACCCTGAATCGCCCGTTGGAATAAACCCGGTTTGCGCCGAAATTGGTCATGACGATCGCCATCAACGGCATCCAAACTAACATAAATGCTGTCCAATCCAGCGGCCTTCAATTCCTTGGCGCGATCGCTCAGATGCCAACCATTGGTGAACAATACAGTGGTGGATAAATCGCGATCGACGGCACGGATGATCTCCGGCAAATCCTCCCGCATCAGTGGCTCACCACCCACAAAATTAATCACCGATACGCCTAATTCTTGGGCATCTCGAATCAGTTTTTGGCTTTGTTGTAGGGTGAGGATGGGGCGATCGCTCTCTTCAACGGCTCCGAAAAAACTACAGTGTTCGCAGGTGGCATTGCACACATCATTCACTGCAAAACTGATTAAGTTCGGCAGATTTTTATTTTGAATACTGCGGTACAAGGTACGGGCAATAAAGTTGGCGGCAGGTTTACTAAACACTGCTGGGGTAGAGAGGGAATAGACCGGATAGCCGTTGCGAATGTGGATGATTTTTTCGTGATTGAGATAAATTCGGTAGAGAATTTTCACGAAATCAGAACTGTAATCCAAGGCTTTTGTGGCCAAGAACCACCGCAATCGGAAGTTGGATAATAAGCTGGATAATGCTTGGTTCATTAGTTGTCCGTCCAGTCTCCAGTCTGTAATGATGCATGAGGCTTTTGCCCAATCCATCCTACAAATTGCCTTTGATTGCAAATTATCTTTGATCTAGTCAGCGTCTTTGGTCTAGTCAGCTTATGAAAACAATTGGCTGATAGAAATAAGGTTCAATTTTACCGATTGGCTCGATTGATCCAGCCATTTGCAGCTATTTCTTAAGGTGCTTCTTTAAATACTTTATCTGATGTAACAAATCATTGAACTATTCGCAAAAAACAAGGATTTAGGCTATAGGATTTGGCTAAGTTGCTCCCTACCAAGCTCAATGACTCCTCCCAATGATCTGGGTACATCTCAGTTAGAGGCGGCGATCGCCCACTACGCCACAGCCCTCACCAGCTTTGAACAAGCCACCCCCCACCCCACTATCGCTCAGACCTTAGATCTGTTATACTTTGTCAGGGAACTGTTTGTAGTACTGGCTTTAGCCAGCCAACTGAAGTTGGAACTACAAAGTAAAATTTGTTGGCTGACACAGTATAGTGGCGCGGGATGCCGTGGAAAACCTCCGACAAACCACCAACTTAATCACTGGTGACCACCTTGCCCAACTGGTGGAGTTAGACGATCGGTTATTGGCAGGTTTAGAAACACGGGTTAATGCCAAGCAACTGGCTAAGTGTCGGCAGAGTATGCAACCGCCGGAGACCGCTTGGTGGTGGTTTGTCGAACCCGCACCCCCCGCAGATCCCTGGTGGAATCAGTTCGACTGGTGCTGGAACTTACTCACTGTCGGTTGTTTGGTACTTGCGGGGTCAATTGCCACCCAGACCGCCCAAGCCTTTTCCAGTTACGGGCTTGACATCATCGGTACCTTTAGCACCGTGACTCAAGGGGCAGGGCTAGTGCTAGTCGCAGGTGGTGCCTTGACCGACAAGGGCAAACAAGTCGTGGAGCGGGCCTTGACCAGCCTGAAAATTCCCCATTCGCTCCATGCAGAAGCCACCTTTGTGCTAGCGGGAACGCTGCTGTTAGCCTCCTATGGCATTTATACCAAGCTGCCTGAATTTGGAGAGTTTTACTACAAACAAGGTCAAGCAGCCGAATCGGAAGATGATTGGATGTTGGCTAAAAATCAGTACAAACGGGCATTGGGGTTTATAGAGGGAGATGCGCGAACCCAGGTTGCCTTGGGTAAAATCTACGAACGTCTAGGGCAACTGAATGAAGCCCAGAAGCATTATGAAGAATCAGCATTGTCTGATGAATTAGCAGCGAAGGTGTGGTTAGCGCGGATCTACCTCTGGCAGGTGCTGAAAGAGATTGAATGGAGCGGCAAGATCAACGCTGCCCAGCAATCCAAATTACGGGAGGCGAAGACCTATTTGGATCTAGCGAGTAAGGGTTTGCAAGAAAAGGAGCGAAAAGGTCAACTGAGCGGATCTGGACAGGCTGGTTCGAATAAACCAGAAAACGCCAGTGCAACCGTTGATGCACAGTTCTTGCAACAAGAGGTTGAGATCACCCAGGGGATTTTGTTGTGGGCGAAGTCGGGTTTAGATGCGCCAAATTCGATTGCCAAAGAAAAATGGTTGGATGATGCAGAGCAGCGTTTTAAAGCAGCCTCCCGGTTGGAATATGATTTACCAACAAGACCAACCGGACGCAGGGCAGAGTGCTATCAAAAAATTGCTACCTACATCAATGCTACGGTGAACACCCAAGGGCAACAGAAATTAAAGCAGGCTAAGACCAATTCCCAAGATGCTAAACAAAAAGCAGATGAGTGCTACTCGACTATTACTAACCAACTCTCCTATGACTTCTATGATGTGTTTGTCATGTCTGGAGTCATGGAGGCCAAGTTAGGCCAAGGTCAGTCGAAGTAGTTTACTGCTGGCAGTTGATCTACCAGTTGACTTGTCCATCCGCCCCAGCGGTGCACTTCACCATTGCCCAACCACCATGCAGCAGTTTTTCCGAACCCTGACCAAACCCCTCACCCGATATCGGCACGTTGTCCCCATCGTTGCAGTGCTACTGGCTGTGCTCAGCTTGGTGTTAGCCCTTGGAGGGTACTACCTGACTCACTCGCCTAAACCCAATCACCGAATTACGACCAAAACAGTTGACTCATTAGCAGAAGTCCCGCTGTTAATCCGGCATGATGGTTTCGTTGGACGAATTCGCTTTAGGTCGTCATCTGACGCGCCTACATCGTTGGTGAGCGTAAGTTATGACGGCGTGGTTAAAGTGTGGGATGTGGATGGGGCTAAGGCTGCCGAACAGTTGGCTGTACATGTTGGGGGACCTCCAGCATTGAATGCAGATAGTCAACAACTGGCTAGGGCTGATCAACAGGGAATAATCAAACTTTGGAACCTAACCCAGGCCAAGCAATTGTTTGATAAGTTACCCAATAAAACATACACCCATGCTGTGGCTTTTAGCCCAGATGGACACACGTTAGTTAGTGGTGAATCAGATGGCAGCATTCAACTGTGGGATTGGCAAAGGCATACCAGCAGAGTGTTACACAAGCAGCCTGATACTGAACTGAGTGCACTTGCTTTTAGTTCTCCCTCTTCAGTCGGCTCCGATGTATTTTTAGCCAGTGGCAATTCAGACGGAAAAATTCACATTTGGGATTGGCAAAGCCGCAAATTACTTGGGTCACTTACACCCAATCTAAATTACATACTATCGATGGCGTTCAGCCCAGATGGTCAAATTTTAGCTATTAAGGCGAAGGACCCGAAAACATATCAGAGCAAAGTTGAATTATGGAACTGGCGTAATAATCAGCAAGTCCAATCATTTGTGGGGAGTAACTTTGCCTGGAGTCCCAACGGACAAACCTTAGCGATTGCCAATGATCAAGGGATTACACTCAGGAATGTCAATGATGGGATAGAGGGGGTGTCATTGCCGTTGGCCAGAGGCCCTGTTACCTTTAGTCGCGACGGACAGATGTTGGCTAGTAGTAGTGAAGATAGCACGGTTCAACTATGGGACTCCAAGACGGGTAAGCCAGTTGCTGATTGCCCAAAACGCATCAATAATCTTGCGGCTCTCCGGTTTAGTCCGGATGGGGAGACATTAATTGGCACAGGTTTTGAAAACGATGATCAGGCTCGACTCACACTGTGGAAGATCACTGATAACCAGGCGTGCTCGGAAAGTCTGAGTCTATTAGTGGAAGAAGCAACCCAGGCATTACACTCGTTGGCTGTGAATGCCAAGGCTCAAAAGTTAGCCATTGGTGGTCAGTCGATTAAATTGTTGCCCCTCAACTATGAATCAAAGTTGGCTACAACACTCCAATTTACTTTAAACAAAGGATTTGTCGGTGGTTTCCCCTCCGACCAGCAGTTAATCCTTGTTGACAATAACTATAGGAGTCTGAAGCAATTAAACCCAATGGACAAAAACCAAACAATAACGGATTCGTTCCTGACATTAAAATCGGGTGAATGGATGTCTAATGGTGTTTTTAGTCCAAATGGTGATGTTATTGCTGTGAGCATAACGTCTCCTACCCCAGAGGCTCGAAGAGTTGAATTGTGGGATTTGACTGATCGAAAACTCATGTATACGTTCAAGAGCAGCAACAAGGAATCCATCCGATCAATGGCGTTTGGCCAGAATGGGCAGAAGTTTGTTGGGGTTAGTTGGTCGAAGGTTTTCGTGTGGGATGTGAAGGAGCGTCAACCGAGTCAAAAACAGCCCGAACCGAGCAAGTCATGGGCTGTAAATCGGGTTTCGGCTGTTGCTTGTAATCCGGACGGGGATCTGTTGGTGACGGGGGATGAAAATGGGGAAATCAAACTGTGGGACTTAAAACAGAGGTCCGCCCCAGAAAACCCACTCCGAACGCTCAAAAGCCATGGGGCATGGATTAATGACCTTACCTTTAGTCCAGATGGTCAGATCTTAGCCAGTGCCAGCGATGATTACACTGTTAAGTTGTGGCGGGTGAACGGTGGGGATTCGTCCTAAGCTCATCGGCAAGGAACCGGATTTGTTCTGATCTGTCCGGTCTGATCAAGACGAAAATTGAAGTTTTCGGATAGGCTCTAGAAGATAGTTTAGAGATCCAGTTAGACTTGATAGCCGAACTCGTCACACCTGCTGAATGACTAGATCCAACGATCGCACCGACAGTGCCCTCTCTGTCCCCTCCAGTCAATCGACTCCGGCGTTGACCTCACCGCTATTGTCGCCGGGGGCACCGCCGCCTCTGGCCTTGACCTACTATGCCAACCCTGGCAAACGGCAACCGCTGCAATTTTGGCGCAACCTGTGGCAACGGCAGCAGCGGACGATGGTGGGAGTGGCGATCGCCATTACCAGCGTTAGTTGGGGCTGGACGTTAACCCGCACACCGATTTACCAAAGTAGTTTTCAACTGTTGGTGCAACCCCCCACTGCCGCACCAATTAACTTAAATCTGAATCCAGGAGCGGCGATCGCGCCCACTGTCCAACCGTCGGTGGTACCCAGTTTTGACTATGCCACCCAAATTGCCATCTTACGCAGTCAGCAACAACTCCAAGTCAGCATTGATCGACTCCGAGCCACCTATCCCACTCTCAGCTATCCAGAGCTAGCCAATCAACTGGCGATCGCCCAACTGCAAGATAACCATCAGCAACCGACCAAAATTCTTGCGGTTACCTATGCCGATGCCAATCCAGCCAAAGTCAAAGCGGTCTTGGATCAACTGGCGAAGGATTATTTGGCCTATAGCGTCAGCGAACAGCAAGCCAACGCACGGCGCGGCGTAGAATTTATCAAACAACAACTGTCTGCCCTGAATCAGCGGGTGGCCACCCTCCAACGCAAACTGCTCCAGTTTCGCCAAACTAATCAACTGATCGATCCAGAAGCACGCGGAGCAGCGATCACCAATTTGCTCAACAGCATTGACCAACAGCAGAAGGATGCCCAAACCCAACTGTTGCAAGTCCGCACCCTTTACACCAATCTGCAACGGCAAGTTGGCATTACTGATCCCAAGCAGGCGATCGCGGCAGTCACTCTGAGCGAATCACCCCGCTACCAAAATTTGCTCAACCAAATCCAAGCCGTCGAGACAGAAATTGCCACCGAATCTGCGCGGTTTCAGCCGGACAGTCCGCAAATTCAAATCCTGATGGACAAACGTCAGGGGTTGATTGACCTATTGCCCAAAGAAGCCCAGCACTTGGTTGGTCGTCCCTTGTCCAAGGATGCTAGCGGCAACATGACCAGCATTTCCCTTTCTCTCAGCAAGCAGTTGGTGGAAGCCGCCAATCAAATCAAACAGTTAACGGCACGGAATCAAGCGTTGGAGGACACAGAACGAAAACTACGCCAAGAATTGGCCACACTGCCCGTTTTGACTCGGCAATATACCGACCTCAAGCGGGAATTACAGTTGGCGACGGATCGGGTGGCACAGTTACGCAACACCCAACAAAGCCTGGAAATGGCGGCTGTACAAGAAGTCGTGCCATGGCAATTAATTTTGCCACCAGAACAACCCACTCACCCAATCTCGCCTAATCTGCCACGGGATCTGAGTTTGGGGGCGATCGCGGCCTTACTATTTGGGCTAGGGGCGGGGATCGCGGCGAACCGTTGGGATCGGGCGGTGCATTCCCCAGATGAATTACAACAGACCATCCAACTGCCCTTACTCGGCGTAATTCCGCTCACCCAACAGTGGTCTGCCCTTAGTTTGATGTCGAGATCGGCACAATTGTCGCCAGCCCAGTCATTGCCACCCGCCTCTTCAGCCGCCAACGGTTCCAACACCGAACCAAACCCAGTAACTGGGGGCACCCCCGCCACTGGGGACAACCCGGCCACCTCACTGCCGTCTAGCGAGATTGCGGCTCTGACCGCGCCTCTAACCGCCCATTTACAAACCGTTCAGCATTATTGTTCAACCGCATTTCTGGAATCCTTTTTATCCCTGCACACCAGTCTTCAGTTACTCAACCCTGATACTCCGGTGCGCTCCCTCGTCATCAGCTCCGCCTTACCGACGGAAGGCAAATCCACCATTGCCTGTCACCTCGCTAAAGTCGCGGCGGCCATGGGTCAGCGGGTGTTGGTGGTAGATGCCGATCTGCGCCGTCCCCAGATCCATCAAACACTGGGATTGAGCAATTTACTGGGGTTGACGAATTTGATTACTAGCACTGTCCCCATGGCACAGGTGCTACAACAGCCGGATCCGACCAGCCCATTGCATGTGCTGACCGCAGGCCCCATCCCTCCGGATCCGGTTCAACTGTTGACCGCTAACCGAATGCGTGAACTGATGGTGCAGTTTAGCACTGAGTTTGATCTGGTCATTTATGACACGCCCCCCTTGTTAAACCTACCGGATAGCCATGTCTTACTGCCCCAGACCGACGGGTTAGTATTGGTTGTGGGCGTAGGGCATACGGACTATCCCACCCTGACCCAAACCGTCGAGCGGCTGCGAATTAACCAAACCAAAATCCTAGGGATGGTCGCCAACAAGGTCGTGAATCCTGTATCCGCGATCGTGGACTAAGGATCGCGGATTTAATAACCTGTAATTCTTGCGTAGAATGTTATGAATAAATCAGGCTAAGGCAGTTCCGGTGGGCTATAGAGGCGATAGGCTTCACCACTCCAATACAGCAACGTATCGATCCCCGCTTCTGTCCCCAGCACAATGCCGTCGCCGCGTAGGGTGCCCACCTGTTGCCGCCAGGTTTGGTGGGCGGCGGTGCCCCGTTTAACAATGCTGATCGGCAACTGTTGTCCTTGCCACAGGGGCGAATCTAAATAGTTTTGGCTGTAAATCAAAATCGGGTGCTTTTTGCGACTGCTGATGAGTTGCAGAGCCAAATTCTCCGGTCTTCTCAGTGGCGTGTTGCCCCACAAGTTCAACAGTTGCACCCGTGAGGATGGCCGAAAGGCGGAGGTCACCCGCACCACGGTCAACGTATCTTTGGCGCGATCGTTGTCAAAATCGCCTTCCCACCGGAAGGGAATCCGGTTCCGCAAAATTTCGATCCCCGGTTCTGGTTTGGGTTGCGGTTTAGACTTGGCGGGTTTGGCGATCGCGTCACCCTGCACCATTGTCCCAACCGTCAACCCACCCACCACCAACGCAGCAACTAACAGCAACTTCATCGCAACAGACCCAAATTCTAAAGCGCATAGTATAGCAAATGGGGAATCGGGAGTGTGGATAGTGAATGATGGGTGAATGGTGGATAGTGGATGGTGGATGGTGATGGGACGAAGGGGGGGAATATCTGATGCTCAGGGATTTTGTGGTTATAC
>CAZJZR010000079.1:0-10093 GCA_964550475.1 uncultured bacterium | reverse complement strand
TGGTGCGGGAAACTGTGCTGACTACCAACGACTTGATTTATCCCTTATTTGCGGTACCCGGTGAGGGGGTCGCCAACGAAGTCAAGTCAATGCCTGGGGTCTACCAGTTGTCGGTGGACAAAATTGTGGAAGAAGCCAAGGAAACCTACGACCTCGGCATCCCAGCGATCATCCTGTTTGGGATTCCGGATGCTAAAGATGGCGATGCCACCGGAGCTTGGCATGATTGCGGTATTGTTCAGAAGGCTACCACTGCCGTGAAGGAAGCTGTACCCGATTTGGTGGTGATTGTAGACACTTGCCTGTGTGAATATACGTCCCACGGTCATTGCGGCTACTTGCAGGTTGGCGATTTGACTGGGCGGGTGTTGAATGACCCAACACTGGAATTGCTGAAAAAAACGGCAGTATCCCAAGCGAAGGCTGGGGCGGATATCATTGCCCCGTCTGGGATGATGGATGGCTTCGTGCAAGCGATTCGCGAGGGGTTAGATGGTGCAGGCTTTGAGGATATACCGATCCTGTCCTACGCCGCTAAATACGCCTCTGCTTACTATGGTCCGTTCCGTGATGCTGCCGAGTCTACGCCTCAGTTTGGCGATCGCCGCACCTACCAAATGGATCCTGGCAACAGCCGCGAAGCGATCAAGGAAATTGGTCTCGACATTGCCGAAGGGGCGGACATGCTGATGGTGAAGCCTGCCTTGGCCTATATGGACATCATTTGGCAAGTGAAACAGGCCAGTAACCTACCTGTTGCTGCCTACAATGTGTCTGGTGAATATGCCATGGTCAAAGCCGCAGCCTTGAATGGCTGGATTGATGAAGAACGGGTGGTGATGGAAACGCTGACGAGCTTCAAACGGGCAGGGGCAGACTTAATCCTGACTTACCACGCTAAGGATGCAGCCCGTTGGCTCAAAAACAGTCGTTAAATTGTTTAAATTGATTGGGGATTCGTTGGCAGATTAATTGGCGATCGCCGCTCTAAAACGCTGATACTGCCAGCCTTGTCCTCACCCTGTTCGTGTTACCCGCAGGGATCTCAGCCCTCTCACAATTAAGCAGAAGGACTGTGAAACTCGCCTTCTCCCCGCCCCCTGAGCCTGTCGAAGGAAGCGGAGAGAAGGGGCATACTTACAGCATGTTCGGCGTTGCTGCATCAGGATATGAATTAGAAGTTGGATGAATTGGAACTTCGTTCCAATTCATCCTGTTATTCAGCATCACCCACTTTTCAATTCAATGCAGCACAGGCAAGGGGCTTAAGCCCCTTGCCTGTGCGTGACTGATGTTGGATGCCTACACCAAAAAATCTACAAGGTTAATGCGTTAATTCAGGTTGGACGGCTTTGTGTTCAATTGGTTTGTGTTCGGTGCCTTTGTGATCATCCACATAAAACCCTCGGATGGTATTTGCCACACCATTGATCACCCTACTACCTGACATAGAGCCATTCACTGTGTTGACACTCAGCACTGAGTTCACGGTTGCATCGATGCCATGACCACGCCCGACAACTCCCATCATGTAGTTGTGCCACAGATGGCTTAATTCCATCATCTGCGATCGCCACTCAGTCCGGATTTGGTACATGCGTCGAGGTCTACCACGCCCCTCTACCTTTTTCCAATAGCCAATAATGACCTGCTCATCCTCCAAAAATTTGAGTGCGCTGTACAACACCGTATCTGACAACCGATACAAGGGAAAATCCTGTTGCAACAGTTGAATTAACTCTGTTCCGTAAGAGTCTCCTTGAACCAAAACAGACACAACGTAACACACGGCAAGTTCTTTGTTGAGATAAATCGGTGGAGGATTTTCAAAGAACTTATAAATGTCCTCAAAAGTCATAATTCACCTGAATTAGGAGCATTTCATTTCGACTAAAGAGTATGTTCAGGAAACTCAAAACAGATCCTTTTGCAAGAGCTATTTTTGCGTAACCATTCACATCCCCCCAGGGAAAAAGTGTTGCGGGCTGTGCCCACTTGTTCCTCCCCTGACGGCGAGTGAACGGTTACATTTTTGCAAGATCTAGTTGCGTGCTCTAGTAACAGCGTTCTAGTAACGGTGATCTACTAACCAGATCGTTACCAGCAGCTAACCCCAAAACGATTCACGAACGTTCGTAAACGGTTCTTGAATAGCAGACCAACTACCAGCAAACGCGATAGCCGAACATCCTAGTGGAGCGTCACAGTCGGCGTTTAGGGTAAATTCCGTATTACCCTAAAAACAAAAGTTGACGGAACACTAGAGGATGAGTGAGCCGGATCTGACGGTAGTGACCTGCGGTAGTGTGTACGGTGTCTACACTACTGAAACCCTTGCCTAATGACGATTGTGCATGAATCGACTCTGGATGAATCGACTCCGCCTGTGAGAGCGGCAAGCTGTTGTAGCCGCCAAGGGGGTGTTCTTTGAGTCAACTGCGATCGCCCAAACACTCGCAAGAGCTGATGCCCTTAGGTTTTAGCCCTGCTGCAAGCTATTGTGCGTCGAGCTTTTGGCTGCGCTAGTGTTGGGAGAATGCAAAGCGCAGAGTCCTCAACGTAACCAAACAAAGGTAACCAAACAGCAGGCTGATCAAACATCCGCTGAGAGTTTGTTCGCCATGCTGGACTCAAGGGGATTTTCCAAAGATGCACGTCCCGAATTGATGCCTCAACTGAAGACCCGCAACCACAAAGGAAGGAGAGAGCCGCTTGCAGTGGCGTGTGGGCATCGCCGACATGGCTCAACCCTCTATCCAGTGAGAATTTTGCGTGAGTTGGCTGTGCCTCATAAACCTGAGGGTAACCTGTTGACTCCGCCTCAGTGGAGCAGTGGGTGTAGCTTGGAACCCTGTTGACTGGGGAGATGCGAATGGTTACACATGAGGAATGCTATGTATACCCAAGCTGGTACGTATACCCAATCCGGGACAAATAAGCACGTCATCAAGGGATTTGCAACCATTCTCAAAAAGCAGCAGATGCCAACAGGTAGAAAAGTGGCAACCACAACTTTTTCAGTACTATCAAATGAAGAAGCGTCAAGGATTTATGCTACTGAGTTGGATATCATAATTAACCCAATTCAGCGTGTAACCGTTCATATCCCACCATGGGAAAAGTGTTGCGGACTACGCCCGCTTGTTTCTCCCCTGACGGGGAGTGAACGGTTACGTTTGAAAAGGTATCTAGAAGGTTGATTTTTCAGGCACAAGGCGCACGAACATCAACTTGTTCAACCAGTCGCTAACAGTTTCGACTAGGGTGCGTGGAGTCTAAAGCAATAGCCTAGGGCATAGACTTTGCCTAAGGCTTCGTTAAAGGCGTTAACCCTAAGGCACCGCAGGTCGTTTATTTTGATCCTAGCCATCAAGACTCTACCTAAAAACTAGCTGGAGAACTTATTTTTTAGTGCCTTTAGGGCAGCCAAAAATTACTGTTTGGGTAGGCTCTAGGTGATGAGTTAATACCAACCTCAAAGAACAAAATGATGAAACTCCGTTAGCACTGATGACTAATTGATTGAGTTATTGCATCCTGAAGCGATCGCCAATCAAGCCAAACGACTTGGATGGGATCATTCAGAATTGTTCATACCTGTACAGCACAGTGGATTAGTCTCAGAATGCCAACGAGCCAAAAGCTCAGTGATATGGATGAGGGTTTTGTCAACTTTCAAACTTCAGGGCTGTGTGAGCAAAAAGTTGTAGGAGCACTTCAAGGCTAAAGCACCACCGCAAAAGAATAGGTTCACCCTAAAATCTCGATTGAATCAACCACCATGCCATGATCACTATAGAGCCATCCACCCCAAGCTAGCATCAGTTCGTAAATATTTCAGGAACTTTCTGATTACCCTTGGCAGTTGTCGAGCAGTGATAACCGAGTGGTTCAGGTAACCGCTCAATTTCGTTTATACCAAACCAGCCCGCAAAGCGACCACTGCTGCCTGCACCCGATCATCCACAGCCAGTTTATTCATGATGCCCCGGACATGGGTTTTGACCGTATTAGGGCTGAGGTACAACGCACTAGCAATTTCAGGGTTGCTGCGTCCCTCCACCATCAGCTTCAAAACTTCCAATTCCCGTTGGGACAACTGCCCTAACACCGAATTGGACGTATTGGCGGGTGGTTTTAGGTGTTCCAAAACCCGATGGGCAATTTGTGGATCGAGGTAAGCCGCACCTTCCTGAGCCGCAGAAATAGCAGTTAACAGTTGGTCAACGCTGGAACCTTTGATGCAATAGGCATCTGCACCACTGGACAAGGCCGCAAAAATTTCTGTTTCGGTTGTGTGGGAGGTTAGCATGACCACCCGTACATCAGGAAGGGATTGCTTAATTTGTTGAGTGGCGGCAATTCCATCCATCCGGGGCAGGCCAATGTCCATGACGATTAAATCTGGTTTGAGGTTGAGTGCGGCTTGCACGCCCAGATAACCGTCATCTGCTTGTCCCACAACATCAAAATAGGGTTGCTCTTCCAAGGATTGTGCTAACCCAAGTTGCATGATGGGATCATCTTCAACAATCAAAATGCGTAAAGGGGACGCTTCTGAAAGGGAACTGGAGAATGGTGCAGATTGAACGGTCATTGGATTTTTACTGGTGAAGGAATAATAGTCCAGTATGAATTAGTCCAGGATAAATTGTGGATTAGTCCGATACGGAACGTAATGGAGAGATGTGCGAGTGATCTAGGCTACACCCACATCACTTAAGGGCGAAGGGGCATAATCTACCAGACGCAAACTACAAGCAAGGGGATGTAACGTGCTTCCAGTAGGCTGGGCAAGCTGTTGGTAGCAACAAGCTGGTTAACTAGCCGCGATTTCAATCGTCGATCCCCTAATGGCAAGATGCGCCTATATAAACCTCATAGATAAAGGTGCTATGAGACTTGCAAGCACTGGGAAAAACAATATTCAAATGTTAACAACAGCATGTAAAAGTGTGGGGTAGGAAATTGGGGTGGAACATAAACATGGGATAGAAACAATAGTCAACGCAGAGAACTACCCACTCGCGGCAATTACGAGCAACTAGAATATTTACGAGCAACCAGAATACTAATGATGCCTGCGGTTCCATCCTCGATAAAACCACCCCAATAGGTTGAAGTCCTGGTGCATTTTGGTTAATTCTCGCTGGTGTTCGGCAGCGATCGCGTCATACCACGCACAATAAGCATCTAACGCTTCTCGATGCCGCACTTCCCGATAAAATTCGTGGCTAAGCTGGTGGGCTTGCAGCACTTCCACAATGGGGTGCGGGATGGGTAACAATGGTCGTAATTCGTAGCTATCCATGACAGGGACTCCAGACAGCGACTAGTGTTTAGTCAATGATCACCTAAGAAATGATCGCCTAAAAAATGATCGGCTAAGAAATGATCGGCTCAAACAGTCTTGGGTGCTTTGAGGGCTGTGATGGCGGGTTGACTCGCTTTAATAATCCAGGTTGGCGGCTGCTTTCACAATTCTAAGTTGGTGATTGACTTCATCGTGTTATAATCTACGTTTGCGGTGCTTTTTAGTACCGTCAATTGCCTTGCTGTAGCCGCGTTCAAGTGCTGCGTAGGGAGGGCAATCTGTATGGTTTTAACAGTGCTAACATTTCAAACTCTGACTCAGCATGATTAAGCTACGACTCAAGCGGTATGGGAAAAAGCGGGCAGCCAGCTATCGGATTGTGGCGATGCAAAGCACAAGCCGTCGGGATGGTCGTCCTTTAGAAGAATTGGGCTTCTACAATCCCTGTACTGAACAAATCCATTTAGAAGTGGAAGCAATTATCAAGCGACTCAAGGAAGGCGCTCAACCCACTGATACTGTGCGTCGAATTCTGGAAAAAGCTAATGTCTTTGAGCAACTCCGCGCCGGAACAGCCTCTACCTGAATCCAGCCCGTCAACTCCTAGTCCTGGTGTAAACCCGACCAACCCAGATTATTTGGGTTTGGTACGTTTTTTGTTGGAACCGTTTTTGGATAATCCAGCATCCCTCCGGGTGGACTGTGAGCGGTCTAATGGGCGATCGCGAATTCTGATTCGGGTTGCCTTCGATACCACCGATAAGGGCAAGGTATTTGGGCGGGGTGGTCGTAACATTCAGGCGATTCGTACCGTGCTCCAAGCTTCGGCCAAGGCTGCGGGACAAGTTGCCCATTTGGATGTGTATGTGCCGCCAGATGCCTCTGGTGACAGTGCCGCTGAACCACGTTCCGCAGGGCATAGTTCTAGGGATGATGGCTCCAAATCCCGGCGGGGTTCTTCGCCAAGTCGGCCTGTACCCCGTAAACGTCCTTAGTGCCACTAGCCTGAGGTGTCAATAGCCTGAGTTTTGTCGTGATTTGCCTTAGCCACTAACCGCTTGCATGGCTGTTGCCACCGCTACTATTCAGTTCCCGACTCCCGAAAGCGCGATCGCCCTCTCTGGCTATCACGATGAAAATTTGAAAATTCTGTCCCGGCAAACTGGGGCAGATGTTGTGCTGCGCGGGCAAGCAATTCAGATTTCTGGGACTGAAAATCAGGTGGAGTTGTGTTCTCGGTTGGTGCGATCGCTAGAGGAACTCTGGGGAAAAGGCACGACCATATCAGGTGTCGATATTCTAACGGCTCGCCAAGCCCTAGATACAGAACGACAGGATGACCTGAAAGAATTGCGGCGAGATGTTTTGGCACGCACCCGACGGGGAGATGAAATTCGTGCTAAGACCTTTCGCCAACGTCATTACGTCCAAGCCATCCGTACCCATGACCTCACCTTTTGTGTTGGGCCAGCGGGTACGGGAAAAACCTTCTTAGCGACTGTCCTCGCTGTACAATCCCTGCTGGCCAATGAATACGAACGGTTGATTCTCACCCGTCCAGCCGTCGAAGCGGGTGAGAAGCTGGGGTTCTTGCCGGGGGACTTGCAGCAAAAGATCAATCCTTACCTCCGCCCCTTGTACGACGCGCTCTATGAACTGGTGGATCCGGAGAAAATCGCTGGATTGATGGAGCGGGGAGTCATTGAAGTGGCTCCGTTAGCCTATATGCGGGGTCGCACCCTCAATAATGCCTTTGTGATTTTGGACGAAGCCCAAAACACCACACCGGGACAAATGAAGATGGTGCTGACTCGATTGGGCTTCCGTTCTCGCATGGTGGTGACGGGTGATTTGACCCAAACCGACTTACCAATCAATCAACCATCAGGTCTCTCGGTGGCCGAAAAAATTCTACAATCGGTTGAGGGTATCGCCTTTTGTAAATTGTCTAAGGCTGATGTGGTGAGGCACCCCCTAGTGCAGCGGATTGTGGCAGCTTATGAACAATATGAAGGGTGAGTGAAGGGTGAGTCCCCAACCCAGTTGATTGATCCAGTGTGCTGTCAACTTTTGGTTTTAGGGTAATACCGAATTTATCCTAAAAACTAGCTGTGACGCACCATTAGCTCTGACGACTTGATTACCTAATTGATGATTAATTAACTGAGAAGTAACCGTTCACATCCCCCATAAGAAAAGTGTTGCGGGCTACGCCCGCTTGTTCCTCCCCGTCAGGGGAGTGAACGGTTAGACTGAGAATTGATTAACTGAGAAGGAGAATAGTAGCGGTTATGGGCACGACTATCAGTGGCAAAATTTTTGTGGTGGATGACAATATTGACACTGACCAGATTATTCCAGCCGAATACTTGACGCTAGTGCCTTCTAAACCGGATGAGTACGAGAAATTGGGGAGCTACGCTCTGATTGGTCTGCCCGATCGCTACGGCAAATTCATTCAACCAGGGGCAATGAAGACCGAATACCCAATTATTGTTGCAGGGGAAAACTTTGGCTGTGGTTCATCGCGGGAACACGCCCCGATCGCTTTAGGTGCGTCTGGCGTTCAAGCGGTCATTGCTCAATCCTATGCCCGTATCTTTTTCCGGAACTGTGTGGCGACCGGGGAATTATATCCCTGGGAGTCGGGTGAGCGGTTGTGTGATCTATTCAAAACGGGTCACGAAGTCACCTTGGATGGCGATCGCTGCGTTTTGATCAACCATACCCTGGGCAAGGAATATGTGTTGCAAGATTTGGGTGAAGCGGGACCCGTGATTGATGCTGGGGGCATTTTCGCCTATGCCCGCTTAACAGGGATGATTCCGTCGAAACAAGCGTAATCAACACGTGTAATCCAAGTGCTAAATCGGGGTTGGAGTGGCAATCGTGGGAACTAGGCTCACACCACCCCCAATCGGCTCCATCTAGCGGCTCCATCTATAATTAAGTCGTCAAATCACACTGGGCATCTCGTTAGGAGATTGACACGCATGATGTTTGACCCATCGCGTTCCTTCGCAACCCGGATTGCAGCCACAGTTCTCGTCGCCTTGCCTGCCAGTTGGGGTTCCTTTGCCCCTGCGGGTTGGGCGCATACCAATTCAATTAATTCAACCAATTCAATTAATTCAACTTTGGTGGCAGACGGCCATGGCCTGACGGTGAAGTGGCGATCAGATTGGCGATCTCCCTATGCAACTGTCACCCGCCCCCTAGTGGTGGCGCAGCGCAACCAGAATAATGCTGGTAAACCGGGACGCACCCAGCCAGCGGGAACGCGGGGAGGCGGGGGCTGTTACGACGGTAACCTTGCTCCGAAGGGATTGTTGCCCAAATCGAATAATGGTTTGACCGTGAATCAAACCCCAACCCTGTTCTTCTACATTCCGCCAACAACCGCGAAAACGGGTGAATTTATTCTCACCGATCAGACTGGCCAAGCGATTTATCAACTCACGGTGCAGTTATCTGGCACCCCTGGGTTCTTCACCTTGCAGCTACCGGCTCAATCCACTACCAATACCAATACCCCATTACTCACGACGGGTAAGAATTACGGTTGGACTTTGGCGTTGATTTGTAATCCCAGCGATCGCGAAGATGATGTGGTAGTGCGGGGGCGGTTACAGCGGGTAGAACCGACAGTCAGCTTGGCCGAAGGTAAACCGGGGCTGTCTCGCGATCGCCTACGTGTCTATGGCCAATCCGGGATTTGGCATGATTGGCTGTCTACCCTGGTCACCTTGCGCCAAACCACACCCACCGATGCAGCGTTGAATAAAACTTGGTTGACCCTGCTGGAGTCAATGGGCTTACAGGATGCGGCTAAACTACCGATTAACCAATTGAGTCCATTAGCCAAGTAAGGATGGGTGCGGATGCAGGATCATGGTCAGCCGCAGGATGGGCAAGATGCCGTCCAATATGGAATTGTCCTAGTGACGGTCAGTTCTCGCTCGGAAGGGGAGGCAATCGCGGCGGCCTTGTTGGAGGCTAAACTGGCGGCCTGCGTTACCTTGTTTCCGGTACATTCTATTTACACTTGGCAAGGCAATATCCAACGGGATGAGGAACAACAACTGTTGATTAAGACTGACCTGCGCCAATTTGCGGCGATCGCGGCCAAAGTAACCGCGTTGCACTCCTACGAAGTCCCAGAAGTCATTGCCTTACCGATAGTTAACGGCTCTCAACCCTACTTGAACTGGTTAGCGGCTAATGTCGGGTTGGTGCAGTCATAGGGAGACGGTGTTTTAAGAGGGTGTTTGAACAGTCCTATGTGATGACCTCCTAGAGCACCGGTCATGTAATGGGAATGTAACAATTGCCAGTCAAAAAAAGTCCCTTGAACCTTGATTTTTCGTTCTTGCTGTATAGTACACCTGAACGTTTTTGATTGGGTGACCGGTGCTCTAGCTGGGAATCGGATCAATTACATCCCTATTATCCCGATATTGCGGTTCCTCCGTAGGGGTAACCCCCCGTGGTTGCCCTGTAGATCTGACAACGTCGCCCATCTGCCTCCAGCAATTCCCTCGCGGTACAGCCGGATCTCCGTCCGTTCCCTCGCGGTACAGCCGGATCTCCGTCCGTAACCGAGATCGCGATCGCACCGCCCCACCCTACGAACTGGAGCATGGGGACGCGATCGCCCTGCCCACTGCAAGCGACCTCAGCGATCGCATCGCCTCATGTCCGTTGGCCGATTTTCTGCAATCGGGCATTTCTTAGCATTCATCCCCTACTGGGGTGGCAGGATGTCAGCTAGCGCAATGC
>CAZJZR010000078.1:0-10135 GCA_964550475.1 uncultured bacterium | reverse complement strand
CTGTTTGTAGGGGCGCGGTTCCCGCGTCCTTGATTAGATACCTGGGCAGTTACGTCAAATCTATTGCAGGATGTAGATTGATCGACTAAACCCGCCCGTACAGTGTGCCGTTTTATTAAATCCAGCTTAAATCCACGATCCTGAGGGTAGCCAATGTTGGCTTCGGCTACGCTTAGCTAACATCGGCTACGCTGAGCCAACATTCCATCTCACGGAATCCACCCACCTACTCACTCACTTACCCACTTACCCACTCACTTACTCACTCACTCACTTACCCACTCACTCACTCCCCACCCTATCGCCCCAAACTACTCAATTCCGATTGCACTTTTTGCGCCAATTCCATTTGTCCTTGCTGCCGATAGAGGTTTTGGGCAATTTGCAAATTGGTAATCGCTTCTTCCGTGCGGTTGCGGTTTTTGAGAGCCATACCCAAGCCAAAATAGGCATCAGCATTTTGGGGAAAGTCATTCACCACTTGGCGATAGATCACGATCGCCCGCAGGTAATCCCCCTGATCCATGTAAATTTCGCCAACCGCTAGTCGGGCTTCGATTAAATTGGGTTGGAGATTAATCGCCTGTTGATAGGCATTCACGGCTCCCTCGTGATCGCCCCTTGCCCACAGCACTTTGGCGATCTTCAACCGGATTTGGGGATTTCGGGAGTCCAACCGGATCGCCCGTTCTAATGCCTGTAATCCTGCCGCCAAGTTGCCTTGCTTCAGGTAGGCCACTCCCAAATCCACCTGTACCTCGGCTGAGCGAGGAGCGAGTTTCTCGGCTCTTTTCAGCACATCTAAAGCTTCTCGCACTTGGTTTTGCTGTAACAACAGCGATCCCAAGGCTTCGTAGGGCATCCAATTGCGGGGATCTCTGGCGATCGCCGTCTCATAGGCCGATCGCGCCCCTGCCGTATCCCCCTGCCGCAACAACACCGTACCCAACCCTAAATAGGCATTAATTTTGCGGGGATTCAGTTCAATGGCACGCCGATAGGCTGTTGTGGCGGCGGCATAATCCTTGCCATTGGCCAAACTAAACGCTAGGGCATAGTGAAAGTCAGCATTTTGCGGATCGAGGTTGGCGGCTTGGCGGTAGGCTTCTGCCGAGGCGGGATAATTGCCTTGCTGCGCTTGCAGAAAGCCAATGCCGGAATAAATCCGGGCATTATTGGGGTCTAGCCGTAATGCCTGTTGGTATAAATCAATTGCACCGACCCGATTGCCCGCATTAATTAACCGACGGGCTTCCTTCAGCAGGTTGTCGAGTTCCGCCTGGTTGGGATTGCGGTTGGGAGCGTTGGGTTGGAGTAACGGAGCTTGTTGGGCGATCGCCCGATCTGAATGGGCGACTAGGGCGAGGGCGATCGCGCCACAGACTAAACCTGAAGCGGCCATCTGACCCATCACCGAACCAACAACAGAGAGAGGGAGAAGCAAAGTCGATTGTTTCACAGCGTTTTGAGCGAATCTTAACCGTAATCCTGAATTGTGACCTTCAGCCTGAATCGGAGTGCAATCTTGGGGCAAATCCATCATCGCAACCTATCCGTTGCCTCATCCTATCAACAATCTTGACGGGAATGGTTACAGAAGGTTACAGAGAATCAATTCTCGTAAAGCGATCCCCGGTTAAGCCCGGTTCAATGTTAGTTTAAATGACAGGTACAACGAAGGCAGATCAGGAAGAAACCTTCGGTCAAGGCTTAAGCGGAGTTGGGTCTGTACCTCCTGCCCAAATCCAGTCGCAGCAATCATTCAGGACGGTCTTCTAGGAATTTGACAGAGTGGCCATTCGCCAAGTTACTCCGCCCGAGGGGGATGGGAGTCGGTGCAGAAGCCAAACCTAATAGTTCAGATGAACCAAATGGAATGACCCAGTGAGTTGAGTAGTTGCGGCTATTGCGTACACTTCTATTCGTTAAGTTAGTTGAATCCACGTAGCGATTTGTTATTAAGTCTAAAGTTCGAGAGATCTGAAATGAAGAGGGTTTAGTCACCGTTGGCTAAGCCCTCTTTCAGTATGCGGGAATGAGTATGTGGGGCGTATCCAACAGTTGGGGGATACATCCGGGCGAATAGAATATGCCCTCTGGGCAGGCTTTGCCTACGCAGCTATGCAAACCAAGTCCGCCTACGCGGACTAAGAGTTTTGAAACCCGCATAGGCGGGTTTAGTTCTTGTAGATGCGGTTTTAACCGCCCCTCCCCCAAACGTGAAATACGCCCGAGGATGTGGGAATGAGTATGTGGGAGCAGGGGCTACCCTAGCGGCCTATGACGGTGCTGACGCGATCGATGAGTTGTTGCAGGTCAACGGGTTTGTTCAAGTGCGCCTGAAAGCCTGCGGCCAGAGCGGCGTTAGCACTTTGCACATCGGTGTAGCCAGAGAGGGCGATCGCGGGTACCCGTCCCCCCCGTTCTGGCGGCAAGGCGCGGATTTGGCGCATTAGGTCATAGCCGCTGACATTGGGTAAGCCAATATCACTGATGATCAGATTGGGCAGGGCTTGGGAGAGGGTTGCCAATGCCGCTGCCGCAGAACTTACGGTGGTTACCCTTGCCCCATACCCTTCCAGGGCGAAACCGATCACAGTTGCGGTCATCTCATCATCTTCAACCAACAAAATCTGTACGCCACTCAGAACCGTTGCGGTGGTGCGTCGGGAAGCAATCGGCTGTACTGATGCCTCGACGGATGGTGCCACTGATGGTGCGGCTGATGCCGCGATCGCCTTGGGCAGCACGATTGTGAAGGTCGTTCCCTGCCCTTGACCGAGACTATGGGCAGTCACCGTGCCCCCGTGTGCTTCGATAACCGACTTCACCAGAAATAGCCCCAACCCCAATCCCCCCGTTTGTCGGGTATTGGAGGAATCGGCTTGCCAAAACCGCTCAAAAATATGGGGCAATCGGTCTGAGAGAATCCCCTGCCCGGTATCGCTGACTTGGATCTGCACCTGAGTTGGCGCATCGAGCAACCGCACGGTGATCGTGCCACCACTGGGCGTAAATTTGATCGCATTCAACAGCAGATTGGCAAACACCTGGCTCATGCAGGTAACATCGAGACTCAGCGGTTTTGGGCAGGGTTGCAGGTCAGTCTCCAGTTGCAAACCTTTGGCGGCAATCTGGGGTTGCACGAGGACGATCGCCTGTTGCAACAAGGCCGTCAGGTCGCAGGGTTCGGGGGCAATTTCAAACCGTTGCTGGACAATCCGCGACACATCCAGCAAGTCTTCGATCAATTTGGTTTGGATCAACGTGCTTTCGCGAATCGCCGCGATCGCCTGCTGCATCTGTGCCTCGTCCAATTGCCCCTGATCCATCAATTGGATCCAAGAGCTAATACTGGTTAAGGGGGTGCGGAGTTCATGGGAGAGCATGGCCAGAAACTCATCCTTACTGGCATTGGCCGCTTTTGCCACCCTGGCTTGGTCAATCAAAATCTCGCGATCGCGCTGCGCCAGAGCCAGGGCAATATTTGCCGACACCATGCGGCCATATAGATCCAAAATCCGCATCTGCCGTTCTGAGGGGCGATGGGGCTGACGGAAATGGGTCGAAAGCACACCCAGCACTTGCCCTTGGCTCCCCAGCAGCGGCGTGGACTGTACCGCTCGGTAACCGGCGGCGGCAGCGATCGCTCGGTGGTCGGCATAGTCTGCATCCGTCTGCACATCCTCAATAATCACCCGTTGCCCTAATTGCAGTGCCCGACTACAGGCCGCGCCATCATCTAGCCGCACCTCCCGAAAATAATCGAGAAACACGGAGTCAAACCCTTGGTGGGCGACAATTGTCAAGATCTGCTGCTGCGGATCGTATAGGTGGATATTGCCCATATCCGCCTGGAGTAAGCCAATGGTGGCATCCAGAACCTGGGGTAACACCACATCCAAATCCAGGGACGAAAATAAGCGCAGACTGAGGCTTTGCACCTGGTTCATCGCCGATAGCTCATCTTCCAGTTGCACCTGCGTTTCCCGCAAGCTTTGCTCCGACTGCTTGAGATGATCAATATCCACCAGGGCCACGGTCGCGCCCATGATCTGATTGTCAACGGTGCGGTAGGGGCGAATTCGCAGGATAAACCAGTGTCCCTGCTGATCCTGCACCTCTCGTTCCACCGGGTTCAGGGTCGTTACCACACCGGTCACCAAGCTCTCCAAATCGCAACCGACAATGTTAAACCGCAGATCGCTGATTGGTCGCCCCACATCGGTGGGAATCAGGTTAAACATTCCCTGTGCCGATGGGGTAAACCGCCGAATGCACAGATCATCCGACAACATCAGGATCGGAATGTTGACATTGTTGATCAGGTTCAGCAGGTCATCATTGGCGCGACGGGCTTCCAGGTTGCGATTTTGCAGTTCCTCATTGGTGGTTTTTAGCTCTTCATTGGCGGATTGAATCTCCTCCTTGGCGGTTTGCAGTTCTTCGTTGGTGCTTTTCAGTTCTTCATTGCTGGAGAGAATTTCTTCATTCGCCGCAATCAATTGCTGATTGGTCGATTCCTTCTCCTCAATCGTCAGTTGCAACAGGGTTTGGGTGTCGAGTAACTCCTGACGGGTGCTAGCCAGTTCTTGGCGCAGGCGGCGGATGCTGGGATCAAGCTCAACCGTTTCGGCTTCGGTTTCTACAATCTGCTCGGATAGGGCGGACGACGATTCAGCAACTTCCCGCTCAAACAGAATCAGATAGCAGCGATCGGGGGAGACGGCGGTGTGAAAGGGAATTACCTCCACCGTCAAGTCGGCTTCGGAGAGTTCCGATAAATCCTGGATCTTCAGTCCTTGGCGGCGGATGGCGTTTCCCTGCCGCTTGGCCTCTTCAATCGCCAACCGCAGATCGATTAACAAACTGGGGCGAATCATCTTCAACAGGTTGTAGCTCGGTTCGCCAGCGGGGATTCTGAGATAGGGGCTGGTATCGCCGCGAAATTGCAAAATTTCCAACTGTTCATTCACAATCACTCCGGCTGGCCCAAACCGACTGAGGACGATCTGATCCGCCCACTGTTGTAGGTTGGTGCGATTCAGGGCAACGGAAAAGCCCTGCCGTTGTTCCCAGTCGGCTTCTCTGGGGTAGTAGTTGGCGATGAAGTCAAAGTTGAGGCGCGACGGCACCGATCGCCGGGTGTAGATCTTGGCCTGGGCATCAAACACATCAAACAGATCGGTGGTGTCGCCCAGGCTTTCGGAATTGCCCAACACCAAAAATCCGGTGGGCTTGAGGCTGTAGTGGAAGAAGGACAAGACTCGCTTTTGCAGGGTGGGCTTAAAGTAAATCAGCACATTGCGGCAACTGAGCAAATCAATGTCGGAAAAGGGCGGATCGCTGCTGAGATCCTGACGGGCAAAGATGCAGAGTTCCCGCACTGCTTTTTTGATTTGATAGCCGCCATCGACTTCGTTAAAAAAGCGCAGGCGGCGTTCTGGGGAGACATTTTCCATTTGGGTCTCCCGATAAAAGCCGATGCGGGCAGTATCGATCGCCTCATCGCTAATATCGGAGCCAAAAATCTGTACGGTGGGGCTAATCAACAGGGGGTGCAGGCACTCCAGCAGGCACATGGCGAGGGAATAGGCTTCTTCCCCAGTCGCGCAGCCCGGTACCCAGATGCGAATGTTAGCGGTGGCGGTCGGTTGCTGCACTAGCATTGGCAACACCCGCTCTTGCAGGACGGTATAGACCTCTGGATCGCGGAAAAAGCTGGTGACGGTAATTAAAACATCTTGATAGAGGCTCTGAACTTCGTTGGGGTAATCCTGTAAATACTGAATGTAGTCACTCAGGTTGAGGCATTTCTGCAAGGCCATGCGTCGCCGCAACCGCCGCTGAAAGGTGCTGGGTTTGTAGTTGGCAAAGTCAACTCCGGTTTGTCGTTGCAACAACCGAAACACGGTGATCAGTTCATCCTCGGCGATCGCGGGCACCTCTGTCGTTTCAGGATCGGGATCGGGGGTAGTGGCCGTATGGAGATAGGGATGACGCTTCAGTTTCACCAGTTCCTCGGCGATCGCCGCTGGAGACAGGACAAAATCCACACAGCCTGTGGCGATCGCCGCTGTTGGCATCTCCGCGAATTCGGCAGTCTCTCGGTTTTGGGCAAATACAATCCCCCCCTCCGCCCGGATCGACTCTACCCCCAAAGCCCCGTCGTTGTTGCTGCCGGAAAGGACAATGGCGATCGCCCGATTTTTTTGATCAGCGGCTAAGGACTCAAAAAATAAATTAATCGTCTTGACCCGTGCCTGGGTTTGATCACAGGTCGCGAGGTGCAGTCGTCCTTGGGCGATCGTCATCTGGGCGTTGGGTGGAATCACATAGACCCGATTCGCCTCAACCTGTTGCCCATCCACCGCCGTCACCACAGGCATCCGCGTGGTGCGGCCTAACAGCTCACTCAGCAGGCTCTCCTGTCCGGGTGACAGATGCTGCACGAACACAAATCCCATGCCCGTATCGGTGGGCAAATGGCTCAGCAGGGTCGAAAAGGCATCCAACCCACCCGCCGACGCGCCCACGCCAACAATCAGTGATACTTCAGGACTGGCATCTTCTGCGGAATCTGAGGAATTGGGATTGGCCATGAGGACGAGCCTAGGGGTAGGGGTAATAGAAACGGTCAGTGAAGACCGACACCCAAGTGCTGATGAGTGCCTCTAGCGTTGATTCTATCGCTCCTCCGTGAACCACACCATTGGGCTTAAGGATTTATCACAGGTTCTGTGCCCGTTGTCGCTGGGTCACTGACAGTTCCAACCTCTGCCGTCTCGGTTGCGGATGCCACAGCCACAGGGGGCAGCGGCGGCAACAGTTCATAGCGCAAATAACGACCCGCCAAGACTAACAGAACGATCGCGATCGCGCCCCATCCCAATGGACTGGGTAACCAGAACACCACATCAATGTGGTTCGTCTGTCCCGGTTTGAGCCGCCACAATAGGGTTTTGCCATTTTGCAAACTGCGGGGGGCGATCGTGTCCTTCGTCTTACCGACCGAGCGAGCACCCCATGGCGTTTGCAACTTAAACTCCAGTTCCAGCAACGAATTAGGGTTAACTAAACCTGCATCCCCAGCCGACAGATTGCTGGCGGTAGCAGGGCTGCTATTGGCCAGAGCCACCCCCAACGCCCGCAGATCCAAATCCAGTTGCAGTTGATTGCGTAAAAACAGCAGGAAATTGCTTTGTTTCAACTTGATCTGCGGTTCAATGTCCGGCAGTTCCACCTCCGCCACGTTACCCTTTGCTTTCTTCGGACGCGGATTCAGTTCCGCACTGAAAAAGGTATTGAATTTTTCGGTTAATTCTGCGCCATTGCCAAACGGGATTGTCACCGTCAAGGATTGGTTATTGTTGCCTCTGGCTCGCCCCCCCACCTTGCGGGCACGCCGCTCCAAATTATCCAGCCATTGCCGCACTGTCGCCTTGTTAAAGCTGGTCAGTTGTTCCCCTACCTGAATCCGTTGGACGATCGCCCCCCGATTCGGACTGTCGAAATTCACCCCCACTTCATAGCGAATGCACCCCGTCAGCAACAGGCTGAGGACGCAAAACAGCCCCAGGAAAGAAGCGCGGAGTTTGGAGCCGATGGCTGGAATGAAGGGCGATCGCGGCAGTGGGTTGGCGTGCATGAACAGATCCTCATCACGGACTCATCAGGAAGAATACACCGAACCGGAACGGTTGATTCGATTAATTGGGGATTGGTAATGGGTAATCGGTAATGGGTAATCGGTAATCGGTGATAGGTGATGGGTGATTGGGCAATTAAGGGATTTTGTCGGGGTCTGAATGTTTAAGGTAAGCGGTCGAGTGGTCTGCTTCAGGTTGATGGGGAGCGATGAAGTCGGGTAATGAGCGAAGAAGTCGGGCGGTGAGTGAAGAAGTCGGGCGGTGAGCGAAGTCGAACCGCCAACCACTGGCTTGCCAGCATAGAATAAAAGCAGTCGGGAATCCGTTACCTATCCGAACAACAAGAGCCACGTTCCCATCGTCTCCATCCTCTCCACCTACCCACTCACCCTGCCGTTGTACGGGCGAATGGCCATTCGCCCCTACCCATTCGCCCTGCCGTTGTACGGGCGAATCGCCATTCGCCCCTACCCACTCGCCCCTATCCATTCGCCCCTACCCATTCGCCACTTCAACTGTGAAAAAACGCCTTACTCTCACCTTCCCGCGTCGATCGGTACACATGCCTGTCACCTATCGGTTAGCCAAGGATTTTAATGTTGCTGCCAACATCATCCGCGCCCAAGTTGCCCCCAATCAAATTGGCAAGCTGGTGGTGGAATTGTTGGGCGATATTGATGAATTGGATGCGGCGATTGAATGGATGCGATCGCAGGATATCGGCGTATCCTCTGCCAGTGGGGAAATCTCAATTAATGACGAAACCTGTGTTCACTGTGGGCTGTGTACCGGGGTTTGCCCCACCGAAGCCCTGTCGCTGGACTCCCAAACTTTCCGGCTCAACTTCATTCGTGCCCGCTGCATTGTCTGCGAACAATGTATTCCCACCTGTCCGGTTCAGGCGATTTCCACCAATTTGTAAATCATTTGTAAAAGCACCCATTCAAGCCACAGGCGCGACCACCGGACTCACGGGTGCGGGTTCAGTCCGTACCGCCACGCTGTTTTCCAGCCAGCCAATGCCTTCGATTTCCACCCGGACGCGATCGCCCACATGCATTGGCCCCACCCCTTCCGGTGTGCCCGTCAGTACCACATCACCGGGCTTTAGGGTCATCACCCGACTAATAAACGACACCAACACCTCCGGGCTAAACACCATTTGGTCAATCGAACTCGACTGCACCGGAGTTTCTTGGTGATTGAGGAAGGTTTGAATCCGCGCCGATGGGTTAATTTCCCGCACAATCCATGGCCCCAACGGACAAAAGGTGTCAAAACTTTTCGCCCGTGTCCATTGGCCATCCCGCCGCTGCAAATCCCGTGCTGTGACATCGTTGGCGATCGTGTAGCCCCAAATCTTGCTATGCGCCTCCTCCGGCGTACAATCCACACACATCTCGCCAATCACCAGAGCCAACTCGCCCTCGTACTCCACCTGTTGGGATTGGTTAGGATAGCGGATCACACCCGTTGGAGCTAACAGAGTCGTGGGGGGCTTGAGAAATAACAATGGCTCCTGGGGAACTGGCGTACCCATTTCCGCCGCATGGTCGGCATAGTTTTTGCCAACGGCGACAATTTTAGACGGGGCACAAGGGGTCAACAGCACGTAGCTGTCTGGAGCTAATTCCCGCTCCGTCAACGCTCCCTGTAACCACGGTGGCGCATCCATCACCTGCACGGCCTGATTTGGGCGAAGCACTCCATAATGGATCTGCCCATCGCCAATTTGAACTCTAACGTAACGCTGCGCCATATTTAAGTGTGGAAGTGTGGGCAACCCTTTCCCAAGTGTCGCGAACTGATCTATGATTATAAATCCGTAACCGTTCACATACCCCATGGAAAACGTGTTGCGGGCTACGCCCGCTTGTTCCTCCCCTGACGGGGAGTGAATAGTTACGTAAATCCTTGCTTCTCAAAGCGTACCTTTGGGAGGCCGAATTGACCAAAAGGACAGCTTAAATTATGAAAGATTTCGTCTACGAAACCATGTATATTTTGCGGCCTGATCTAGGCGAACAGCAAGTGGATCAGTCCATCACCAAGTATCAAGCCGTTTTGCAAGAACAAGGTGCCGAAATTCTGGAAACCCAGCACCGGGGTAAACGCCGTTTGGCTTACGAAATTGACAACCAACGGGAAGGCATTTACGTCCAGATGAATTACAAGGGCAGCGGTAACCAAGTCGCGGCTCTGGAGCGGTCAATGCGGTTAAGCGATGAGGTGATCCGTTACCTGACCGTCAAGCAACCCGTGGTCACGGCTGCTGACCATGACGACAATTAATTAATTAATTGCCCAGTTTGCCTTGCCCTCACCCAACCCTCTCCCTAGGGCTACCGTGTATACAGATCTTGGGACGAGAGTTGTTATCCCCGCATTACCCCCCTTAATCCCCCCTTGGAAAGGGGGGAAATCCAGTTCTCCCCCTTGGAAAGGGGGGAAATCCAGTTCTCCCCCTTGGAAAGGGGGAGTTAGAG
>CAZJZR010000077.1:0-10156 GCA_964550475.1 uncultured bacterium | reverse complement strand
TCAACAGTCTCAAACTCTAGCATCTTTAAGCTTCAAAAGGAATGAAATAGCCCTGCCTATTTATACAAGGGGAAAATGTATCCTCAAGGGGTCTGGATTTTAGAATTGACATCCTACAAAACTGATGAAACCTACGGCATTTATTCAATGATGTTGCCCGATCGCAGATTTGAGGATGGCACGACATTCTATCAAAATCTGGAACATTATCTGTGTGGGTGGTGGTTGCCAGAAGGCAAAAAACATTTGCAAACCTATGATTGGTGGGATCCGGATCTCAAGGGACGACGGGGACGATGGGTTACCAAGGGACGGGCAGAATTTGAACCGCAGGATATTGCTAGTGAGAATAAATTTGGGCAATCTCCAATTTGGCGATTTGGATATGTTTTCCCAGTCCCAAATACAGGGTTGCTGTCTGAGGGGTCTTCTTTTGGAGGCTCATTTGAACGGACTTCCTATCAAATCTTAGGCAAACGGATCACCCCGCACATGCTTCGCTCTATGTGGGCGACATGGGCATTCCAAGTGGGACTGACCGATCAAGAATTGCAATCATTAGCCTATGCCATGGGGCATAGTGTTGAGACGCTGCGGCAAATGTATGAACGCTGCACGCCAGAGGAAAAACTGCGGCCAATTTTTGAAGCGATCGACCGACATTTGTTTCAGGACTTGGAACATCCTCCAGAGAAATCGGCGGCACCGCCGAATGCGCTGACATTGTTGGCACAACTGCGCCAACTCAGCCCAGAGGATCAACAACAGATCGTTAGATTGATCGAACAGGAGTGAGCCTTCTGTGGTGTGTTGATTGAGCGTTGCTCAACAGACAGGTTCAAGTTGGCAAGGGAACCAGAATTTCCTGCTGTTGGAGGTCGTTGATCTGGCTCAATAGTTGTTTGGCAAGGGTTTCGTTTTGAACCAACACTCCCAATTCCATATTCAGTGCCAGGGCATACCGAGTGAGATTCGCGCTGGTGATGAATAGTGTTTGTTGGTCAACGATCGCCCCTTTGATATGCAATGAGCCATACCGACCCTCTGCATCTACAGATCGCTTTTGCTTCGGCCAAACCAAAACTTCGGCTCGACTCAGCAGTTCCGTGCCAAAGGTGGAGGCTATACCAAAGGTAATCTTGCCGCTACTGGCTTCTGGGGTTTCGGCAATGATCCGAAGACGGATACCACGTTCTAATGCCTGTAATAGGGCTTGCACTACTTCTGGCACTTTATAGATTGCAAAACTAATCAGGGTCAACTCGCTGCGGCATTCTCGAATCAGTTGCAATAACACTTGCTCTGTTCGTCTGATTGGAATCACGGTTGATTCTGGGCCTGTCCAGACCAACTCAACTGCGAGGTCATTTTGCAAGCTGTTACGGGTATATGCCCCACTGAGTAATGCCGCCGCGATCGCCCTGCTGCTCCAATCCTGCTGATTCTGTTTCCAGGCGTGAAAAACATCCGCAACGGCACGTCTGAACTGCAAATTAGGCAATGCACTTAACACTGCACTGGCTAAAGCGTCACTGTAGGGGGTATCAGCGATCGCTAATGCCGTAGCCAGTTGGTTCAGCACAACCGGAGGCAATAGCATAACGGCTCGATGGATTTCTGGGAGCAAAGCGGAACCCACGACTGAAATCTGAAACTTAAATTTACGTGATGTGCAACTTAAATAAAACCCTCATCCCCCAACCCCTTCTCCCAAGTAGGGAGAAGGGGAGTTGGGTTAGTTCAAAGTCCCTCGCCCTTTTTGGGAGAGGGATTTAGGGTGAGGGCGGATCGGCAAGTTGCACATCGCGTTAAATTTGAAAAAAGTGGCGATCGCTGGCGGCGAAGGTAGGCACAAGCAATGACCGATCAAGATATTTGTTGCCGCGCTCACAGGATGTTTCTGGGCTGAATAGGCAGGCATGACAGGCCGCCCAATGCAGTGAGGGAGTCCCCTGGTTAGGGTTATGCTCGGCGCAGAGCGGGTCAGAGGCACAGAGTGTCATCCCTTCCAGAGCTTGGGAAATGTGATACCCCAGCGTATTGGGTTCCCCCAGATGCACCAATCCCCCCAACGTCCCTTCACTATCCGGTGCAGCCGTATAAATCAAAACCCCAGCTTGCGGTCCGTCCTCATCTTGAGGTGGTTTGGAGTAGACACGCTCCCTTAAGCTTGCAGCGTTATAGCCGCATTCAATGGCAAGCTGACGCATCAACGCATGGGCAAAGGAATGAATCAACATCTGTCGCATGGATGGTGGCGGCAAGTTGGCCGGATTGAGATTGCGAATGCGGCTCCAAGCTTTATGGGCTTCGGCGGTGAGTTTGCCGTGTTTAACAATGGCGGCGGATTCCTCCCATTCCCGTAGGAGCACTTCATTGAACTCTAAAAAAATGCCTTCCCCTTTGACTTCGCTAGCAGGCACCCATGTTGGATCATTACGGCTAATCCGAACGCGGTATTCAGCCGGAATTTCTCCGGTATCGTCAAAGTCGCCGGGAGACTGAATCCGTGTGAATCCAATTAGGGCGCGGACTTCCCGCAGTTTTTCAACCAAAACCGTTTTACTGAAATAGCGTTCATAGTTGGTCGGGGGAAGTACCGGACGTAGTTGAAATTCTGGGGTGTTTTCAGTGGGAACGGCGAGAGACAAAACCTCCCATTCTGGGGTTTTCAGGTCTTTAGCGTCGAGTTCTTCCTCTTGATTCCGTTTTTGCTCGATCGCCGCCCAGATATCGTTAGTGGCGTATTTGCCAAAGGCTTGCAGTTGCCCAGTTGCCTGCATCGCGTCTAGCACAATCGCCAGTGTTTCCGCACTATTGGCTTTGCTAACAATGCCCCAATGGCTATGAATCAGTTGATTGAGTTGATTGGATTTGATTGGGATGGATAATGCCGAACGGGTGATCGGAAACCAGCTATTGGATGCCCCTAAGAGGATGCCTTTCATCTGCTGGTTGCATTCATCGTCAAATGCTTGGATGTGCGGATGGCGACCTCGGCAGCGGGGCATGGTTTGGCTGCCACTTTCACCAAAGGCTTCCGATAATCGACGGGAAAGGCGGCAACCCTCACATCGCACCATAATGTCAGTTGCGGCTCCCGTCACCCCATATTCCTCAAACCGCAGTGCCCCCTGACAATCGGATACACCCCGATGGACAAAGTAATGCCAGGGAAAGTCATCCAAGTGGCCATGTTCACAGGCGACCAGGAAACGGGATGGGATTACCGTTGGGGGTTTTTGGAGTCTGCAATTTTTGTGGACATAGCGAGTTTCGTTGAGGCGATAGGGATTGACCTTCAGTTCAAATAGTTGGGATTCTAACGGAGCCAGTAACCGACAATAGGGGCAAACCATCCAAGTGGGGAACGGGGCAACGGGAATGCCAATCTGCGCCGACGGATCAAAGGGATTCCCCGCCTCTTCGCTGGCAGAAGGAAACGGCGGAGTCCGCAGTTCTTGGACTTGGGAACCAATCTCTTGGCGCACGGCAGCCAAAAGCCGTTCTTCGGTCAGTAAGTTGGTGTCTAGTTTATCCCAGCTATCCAAGCCCATCACCATCACCGACAGATTGGGCAAATCGGCAATGGAGCCAATCCCGAACGTAAAGAGGATTTGACTGGGGCGCAGTTCTCCGACTTTGTGTTTATAGGGTGATTGGCTCATGGGTTTTCTGTGTAAGGCTGGGGTACACGCGACTCGTCATCCAGTGGTGGTTTATCGGTGAAGACGAGGTTAATGGTCGGTTCCACGTTCCGCAGTGAGTTGAGGCAGGTAAAATCCTCCCAGTTGGTTTGTCCAGGCTGGGTGAGCAACGCCACAGTGGTGCCATCTCTGGATGTGATTTGATACTTCAGCCGTGCCCCACCCCGCTGACCTTCAATGCGGGATAACCAGTTATCGATTTTGACCTCTAGCTCGTGACGGGTTTGTTGCCCAGTCTGAGCGGTGCCAATCAGTTCGGCCCGGTGGGCGATCGCCTCCACTGCTGCTTTCACATAGGGATGGTTGCGCTCGATCATAGCGGCCTTGTCGTTGCCATTAAATTCCTCTCCAGACAGGCGCACCAGTGCGGCTAAGACAGCACTGAGGCCGCGATAACGGGCACCGGAGGCAAAGGGGGTAACGGATAAAGCTTCGACGTGTTGATAAAAGGTGCTGTGGTAATGCTCAAACCGTTCGTAATGGGAGAGATCGCGGGGGCGTGCCCAGTTGTAGACCGTCAACACCAGACCGGGGAAGGTGCGACCAACCCGTGAGGTGGCTTGGATGTATTCGGCTGTATTTTTGGGTTGACCACAGACGACCATTGCCCCCAAGCGGCGGACATCAACCCCCACAGAAATCATGTTGGTGGCCAGGATGATATCGAGGGGGTCAGGGCGTTCTACCTTTTGTTTAGCTGTCCGTCTGGCTTTGTTTTCAGCGATTAATTCTGGGTCAAAGGGGGTTTCTAAGCGATCGAGGATGGGGGGGATTTCTGTGGAGTCTTTGCGAGAGGTTAATTCATCAACCGCTGAGAGAGTCCGGTTCGCCAGCCCCCGTTCGGCCATCCGTCGCAGGCGGGTCCGAATGTCATCATCAACCAGCCGCCGAGTCCCCCCCAGTTCCCGCAGGGAATTGAAGTAGCCCACCAGGGTCATCCAGGGATCGGCCTCCTTGCCGTACTGTTCATACAACATCTGGGCTGACGATAGCACCGCCAAGTAGACGCGAATCATGACCGCCTTGAGGCGGCGACCAGGGGCACAAATGCCCACATATCGCCGACCGGGGCTGTAGGTGCTTGAAGTTGGGTCTGTGTCTCGTTGTCGGGAGAAAAAGTTATCGGCAATATCCAACCCTTGGGGCGGAAACACACTCAACTGACGGAGGAAGAGGTTATGCACCTGGCTTTCCGCTTGGCGGATGGTGGCGGTGGAGGCAATCACCTTAGGCCGTACCGCTTGCCCATCCACCTCCCAGGTACAGAGGTGATCGACGGCAGTTTCATACAGTCCTACCAAGGTACCGAGGGGGCCACTAATCAGATGCAATTCATCTTGAATGATCAGATCAGGGGGGCGGAGTTTGGGGTGGGGGATGGTTTTAGCGGCGGGTAAGGTATCGGTGCGATTGTGGCGATCGCTATCCTCCAGATCTGGGGAGCGAAACCCATGCCGTTGGCAATAACCATTCACCTGGCCAAATAACATCTGGACTTCGCCTTTCCAGGGCATCTGGGCAAATTTATCCACCGTGGCAATCAGCAAGGTCGGCAAGCGACGATAAATTTCCTCATCCACGACCACCACGGGCAACCCCTCCCCTTTGGAAAAGGCACAGGTGGCCAAATTGTCGCCACATTTGATGGAGGTGCGCCCGGTGCCCTTTTCAAACCGATCCACGCGGATATGACTGCCGGGATTAATTTTGGAGCCGCACCAGGGGCAGTTGGTGAGTTGGTGGGGGGAACCGCTGCCACGGGGACGCGGTTTCCCGGCATCGCGATATTGTTTGGCCGCTTCTTCGCTGGCGGCGGTGGTGTTGGGGGTATTTTTCATCCCCACCCAGAGGCCAATCCGAAACGGTTCTGCACCCCATTGGCTGGGGTTTTCGCGCCGAATGGTTTCACAGGCGCAAATCAGAGCGGTGGCGCGTTGGAACTGTTGCAGCGTCAACAATCGCAGGGTATAGCGCATCAACACCGCCACCCCATGCCCGCCATCTCGGCCTGCAATGCTGCCTTGGAGGCGGCGCAAGCCGATCGCAAACGCGGTTAACCCCAAATAGGCTTCTGTTTTGCCGCCACCAGTGGGGAACCACAGTAAGTCGGCAATGGCGTTTTGGGGATGGGAGCGATCGGGATGGTGCAGGTCTACGGTACTGGGCAGATTGAGCAAAATGAAGGCCAACTGGAAAGGGTACCAACTGCGATTGGTCGGTAGATCAATGTCGTTGAGGGTGAGGGTATCGCCGCGTCGTTGGCGTTCTGCATAGAGGCTGTGGATGCGCTGAAGGTACATGGCACGGTTCATAAACCGGAAGGCTTCAGCGGCGTGGGGATTGGTCTCTAGGGTGGTGATTCCGGCGGCAATCCGCTGCAACACAGTCCGACATTTCGACAGGGCGGCGGCGGCTACGTCCTGGTAGGGGAGCAGTCCGGTGCTGGGGTCGGTCAGCCGCTGGGCTTGTTGTTCAATCCAACTGGTGTAGGCGGTGGTCAGGGGTTGCAGGGCAGTCCGGAGTTCGGCGGCGGTGAGTTCAGCCAGGTGCTTCATGTCTAACACTAGCCCCGCCAGTTCTGGTATTTCGGCAACGGTCGGGGGTTTGCTGGCTGGCACTTCGTAGGTGGGTACGACAGCAGTATGCAGGGCGATCGCCCGCGTCGGGTTGTTGGGTTCTAGTTCAGCGTGTACCCCAACCCCATGACCAACGGCAAACTCTACCTGATGGCGATACTGCATGGCCATGGTTTGGTTTTCGGCTTGGATGACTGGATCAAGCCGTTCCGCATGGTTGGCTAACGGTTTTTTCAGGAAGATGGCAGGGGTGGGGGCAGCGGCAGACCGCACCGTGATCACAGGTTGGAATAGCCACGCGCTGTCTTTGGCTTGGCTGGGTTCGGTTTGGCCATTGACTAGAAAGACGGTAACCATCCAATCGCCGTCGGACAGTTGGCGGATCTGCCCTTTCAGGGTGACGCTAGGGGCGGCATCGGGCACCGGGATCTGATCGATGGTGCTGTTGGGACGGAGGGGTTGGATGACGGTACCGCTGAGGGGGGTGCGCTTCCAAACGGTTTTAGGATTGCCTTTTTCAGTTAAGGTTTGGGTACTTTGAATCCGGTCATATCGCCCCCAGGTGGCGGTAATTTCTAAGGCAGACGCGGTGTGGCTGACGCAAAATGTCATCCCGATGGAGGAGGGGAACATCCGATCGGCGGTGGGGATGTTGCTCTCGGTGCTGCCTTCTTCGCTGTTGCCTTTGTCCGCGATCGCAATCTCGTCCTGTTGTTCCGGTTCACAGTCACCACTTTGGTTCCGGATTTTGGGGGCTAATACACCAACCAAGTAGCGTTCGGTGATGCGGGTTTCGTCAACTTCTTCCTCTGCGCCACCAGCGGGACCGTGCAGTTCTTTGAGGATGGCGGTTTCTAATACGTCTCGCAGTTGAGCGGCGGTGGGGGCGTGGAGAATCGACGGCACGGGCGGTAGGGGCGAATGGCCATTCGCCGCTACTGTGGGTTGGGGATCTAAGGGTTGGGAATCTAAGGGTTCAGAATCTAGGGGTTGAGGGTCGATCGGTTCAGCAGGGGGCGATGCAGGCGGGATCGATTCAGGGGCGATCGCGGCGGCGGTTGAAGCAAGGGCGGAGCGGTTGAAGTGGGCAATTAGTCGCTCAATCATCAGGTCAGAGAGGCTGCCCGTGGCTTGATCGATGCCAATCACATCGGCATCGTTGGCCAGATCGAGTCCGGCTAATAAGGTGGCAAGGGCGGTGTCTGAAGCGGCCACCACGGCAGTCCAGTCGAGGGTGGCGCGGCGATCGCGCAATGCCTGGTTAATGGCGACTAAATCAATGGTTTTGGGAAGCTGCGATTCAATCAATTGGGCGGGCAGTGCAATGACCTGCATGGCAATCAATGACCCAAATTCCAAAGGGTGGGATGAAAGTTAACGGGTTCAAGCAGCGTTGACATTTGTTGGTCGGGGACGATGACCAACAAGGCTCGCATGGCGCGAGTCATGCCAACAAACAGGGTGCGTCGTTCTTGCTGAAGAATCGTCTGAATCGTTTCTGGAGAGCTGCCGTCGGGGATGTAGGGAAAGCGACTACCGATGAATCCCGCGAGGGCGACGATGGGGAATTCTAACCCTTTGGCTGACTTCAAGGTGAGAACTTTGATGCCTGGTTTTTTTAAGTCCAGGTTTTGGCTACTCATGAAGATGGCTTCTAGGCCAGCCTGTTGGAGTTGCTGGGCAATCTCCTGCCCCGATCGCGCACTGGGCACCAAGATAGCACACGCATCGATGCCGAGGCGAAATTCGCGGGCGGCCATGCGACAAAATTGGGCGAGCAGTTGCGCTTCCTCGGCTGGGGTGGCGACGGTTCGCATGGCGGGCGGTGGGCCATTGTTGATGTATTGCCGATCGCCCAACCGCTCTCCTAACTCATCGCTCAATTCATTCTCCGATTCCGGATCCAACAGACCCGGTTGGGCGTAGTTGTGGGCGGCGATGTCTATTTCGCGGGTGGTGCGATGGTTGACGCGCAGGATGCCAGTGCGGCCAACAAATTTCAGGTCGGCATGGATATCGGTCCAACGGAAGCTACTGCCATAGATGGATTGGTTGGCATCGGCGGTGATGAATAGGCGATTGGGATAGCGGCAAAGGTGGGTGAGGAAGCGCAGGGTGTTGGGGGGTAAGTCTTGGGCTTCGTCGATGATGACGGCATCATACTGGGGTGGGTTGGGGATGGTTTGCAACAGGTCTAAGGCGCGATTCCGCAGGTGTTCCCAGGTGGTTAGCCCGTGGTCAGCCAGGTGGCGGTTGAAGCATTGGCGCAGATGCCAAATGGCTTGCCGTTGCAATGGATTCAGGGGGGTGCCGCGTCCGGTGCGGGGGGTGGCTTGATAGGCTTCTAGGGTGGTGAGGGTACGGCTTTCGATGATGGTGCTGATTTCGTCGAGCAGGTAGTCGGGGGTGAGCCGTTCTAAGGTGAGTTGTTGGGCTTGTTGTTGTAACCGATTGCCGGGGAGGGAGGCGATCGCCGTTGGCAGGATGGCTTGGAGCCGTTGCAGGGCTTCGCCGCTATTCAGGATGTTGGGTTTGCTGTAATGCTGATAGTTGAGGGCTTGGATGCGGCTATCGGCTGTTTTGACTTCGACGTAGCGGATTTGGTCGGCCAAGATTTGGGTCAGCAGTTGTTCGCTGACGGTGACGAGGGCGTTGGTGTAGGTGGTGAAGAGGATCCGAGGGTTGGGGATGCCATCGGCCAGCAGGCGATGCAGGATCTCGCGGGTGCGGTACAGGGCAACGGTGCTTTTGCCTGTGCCGGGGCTACCTTTGAGTAAGGTGGGGCCTTGGGCATCTTTCGCCCAGGTGACAAATTTTTCTTGTTCGGGGTTGAGTTTGAGTAAGAAGCCGAGTAGGTCTCCGGTTTTGAACCGCAATAGGTCGTCGGTGGTTTGGGTGATCAGGTCGGGTTGTTGCAATAGTTCGGTTAGCGATCGCCCAAATAGGTAATCGTCCAGTTTGACGATGATTTCGTCGGGGATGCCGGGACAGTCGAATAGGGATTCGCGATCGCGCAGTTGCAGCAACCGAGGATGACAGGGTTCGGGGATCCGCAGGCGGTGCAGCAGGTCGGGGGTGATCGGTTCGGGCAGAGGGGTGCAGGTTGGCGGTGCCGGGGCGAAGATCTGTTCCCAGTTGGGGGTTTGCGGCTGGGCGATGGCGGACAGGTCGGGGTCGAGTCCGCCTAAAAATTCTGGCTCGATGTCGTCGTCGTAGGTGTCGTCATCGCGTTTCCGCAAGGCCAATAGGCTGATGTAGGGGGATTCAAAGGTGTAAAAGATGCGATAACGACCCGCCCGCAACCGATGCAGTTTGCCACCCATGTATTTCAGTTGTTTTTTAACTTTGGCATCAGGGGTAGGGTCTTGGCTGAGCAGTTTGATTTTTTCCAGAACTTGATGGATTTCTTTGGGGGGGAGTCCGCCCCATTCGTTGAGGAAGGATGGTTTTTGGGTAATGACCCAGGTGGTTGCCATAGGTGAAGGAGGAATCTGGGGGTGGATTGGGGTCGCTCTAGCCTTGCCATTGCCCTCACCCAACCCTCTCCCCAGGGAGAGGGCTTTTCTTGCCCTCCTTCTCCCTGGGGAGAAGGAGTTGGAAGATGTAGGTAAGGCTTACGCTATCAGCGTTTTAAGAATATTAGTCATCACAAACCCCAAAGAAAGGGCTTTTCTTGCCCTCCTTCTCCCTAGGGAGAAGGAGTTGGAGGATGTAGCTTGCTTCCCGTAGGGTGGGTAAGGCTTGCGCTATCAGCATTTCAAGAATATTAGTCATCACAAACCCCAAGGAAAGGGCTTTTCTTGCCCTCCTTCTCCCTGGGGAGAAGGAGTTGGAGGATGTAGCTTGCTTCCCGTAGGGTGGGTAAGGCTTGCG
>CAZJZR010000076.1:9030-10200 GCA_964550475.1 uncultured bacterium | reverse complement strand
CGGTGGCGGGGTTGTGGTTGGGCAGTGTGGTGGATCAGGGCACGGGCGATCGCCATGCCTACATTTTCTTGCTCTACGTTGATCCCGCCCATCGGCAACGGGGCATCGGGTCTGCGCTGATGCGATATGCAGAAAACTGGGCGAAGAACCGGGGCGATCGCGCGATCGGGCTGCAAGTGTTTCTGACTAATCAACCCGCTCTGAAGCTCTACGAAAAATTGGGCTATGCGTCCCAAGCCGTGTGGATGGTCAAACCGCTGTAAACGCGATTTAACAGGGAAAATGGGACTGCTTACCTTCCAACTATTTTTCGGATCGTAACTATTCACTCCCCGTCAGGGGAGTGAATAGTTACTTCGGATCGGTTCTACATCGGTTCTACGTGGACTCTTGGACTGCCTGGAGTTCTTGATTCAAGAACAGCAGCAAGTCCTTGACCGTAAGGAGGGTGTCTAGATCTAGGCGATCGCTGATGTCCACCCCAAACTGTTCATAAAAATCTTCGCACAGGTGCAAATGCCAGTCGAACCAACAGACTTCTGGGAATCGCAGGTCTTCGTTGAGGCGATCGCCCGGTCGCACTTTGGCAAACGTTAGCCCAGAATATTCCTCCAGATAGGTATAGGCAAATTGCGCCACCTTAACCGATACATCTTGGGGTTGCCACAATACCTGAAACCAATCCTGAGCCGATAAATGAGGGCGTTGCTCCAATTGACCATTAATCTGTCGTCGCAGCTTTAAATCTGGACTCAGATCAAAATAGGTGTTTAGCCCATAAAACAGATTTTGCAGATCACGCCACATCTGCCCCAATCCTAGCTGAAACAATGCTTGAAGAATCTTCCCTCAGTATTCCCAACTGAAGGGAAAAAACACAGCAAAAAAGTAGGATTAAGCCTGCGAGACCCTCTAACCCGTTGACCGCCCTCCAGTTGGGGAGCAAAAAACGGGGTCTTCCAGGAAACGTCCAAGGCTGTATGGCAGAAACCTGATTGGCAACTGGGCAACTGGGTTTAGTCTTGCCAGCACTTTGCAGGTCAATGCAGCACAACAAGGGGCTGAAGCCTCTTGTTCTTCGGGGGGGACAGTGTGCCCAATTGATTAGAAATCGGCTGTAGATTTCCCGACTGCTAGTTGAACTGGCCTGAAACGGAAATCCTGAAACGG
>CAZJZR010000076.1:0-8930 GCA_964550475.1 uncultured bacterium | reverse complement strand
GGGAATGTTTATCCGGGAATTTCCATATGGGAATTTACTATCCTTCAGTTCGTACCCGTCGCATCTTGGCATAATGGAACTGGGCATCATAGAACAAGTAAAATACCTCCCTGCGGTGAGATGAGAGCCAGCAGGGCTTTTTAACGTCTAATGCCGTTGATGCCAATGCCATCCGTCCGATTACATTTAGATTTCACCGAAGATTTAACCAATTGTGCTTGAGGTAGAAGTTCATCAGCAACTCCGCGCCTTTTTGCGGGCGCAGGGCGAGCCGTACTGGCCGCACCATTTGACTATGGCGCGGTTGGTGGCGCGTGCTTTGCGTTTAGGTCGCAGCGCGTTGATCCAAACGGGCACCTGTTCGGGCTATATTCGCCACTATCGCCTCAGCTATTTAATTTCCATCCTCATGTGGCACGACCCCGCCATTTTGGTGGCTCCTGTGGATGTGCAACAACGGCTGCTGTTGGTGGAAATTCCCCAGTTGCAGCAGTGGATGGACTCGTCGAAACCGATTCTGCGGGGCGATCGCTGGCCCGATCCTCACTTTCGGGGTTTGTTGCTGATGACTCCAGACGCTTGGTTGCGCGATCGCCTCACCGCCGCTAACCAAATTCCCACTGGCATCCCCACCATCTTGGACAACATTGACGACCTAGAACAATGGACAGCCGACTGCCTCACCATCACCCTCCAGCCCCAAGACTGGCATGAGCTAACCCTCGCCTGCCCCTATCAAACCGACCTGATTCGGGATAGCCGCGTCCAACTGACTCGGTTCCTGTTTCAACGTCCGGTCAATCCCTACGGCTGTTATGTCATTGATCAGCCAGAACAAGAGGTGCTGCGCCAGCTTTGCCACAGTCTGACCCAGGACAACCAATCCGCCTTCGCCTTACCTGTGCGTTGGCGACAATTTGAACAACAATTGCGATCGCTCAACGCCATCACTTGGGCTAGCATTGACCGAGAATTAGGCCAATTTAGCTTGTATGCTGGCCCCGTCAATGTGTCCGAGCCGTTATCCCACATTTGGCTGAGCCAACCCACCGTATTAATTGGTGGCACCTTAGATCTAGATGCGGATGCGGCGATTTCTCGGCAACGATTAGGGTTAACTGATGTCACCTGTGTGCAATTCTCCCCCGATCGCCAAACCAATCTGATTCATCTGTACCTGCCAGAAAAGTTGCCCATGCCGAATACACCCCAGTATCAGGCGGCTTTGATGCAGGAAATTTGTGGGTTACTCCACTATGGACTGACGAACCAGGGGCTAACGGTCGTCGTTGTAGGCGACACGCCATTGAAAAAACAAGTCGCCGCGCTGTTGGCATCGGAATTTGGTTCGCGGGTGCAAATGGAAAACCCAGAGATTGCCCAAAATGGCATTTTGGTCACAGGTTGGGAATTTTGGCAGCAGCATCAGGATCATCTGCCTGCACCCAATTTGTTGGCGATCGCCACCTTGCCGATCCCCTCGTTAGAAAATCCCTTGGTGGCGGGTCGGGTTGCCCACTACAAACAACTGCGCCAGGATTGGTTCCGTCTCTACCTGTTGCCAGAAGCACTGAATACCTTGCAACGGGCGATCGCGCCTGTGCGATCGCAGCAGGGAGTGGTGGCGTTGCTAGATAGTCGAGTTGTTCACCGCAGTTACGGCCAGCACATTTTGTCCGCCCTCAGTCCCTTAGCCCGGATCAACTACAACGACATCAATCTCTGCAATTTGGCGGAATGTTAAGCGCAGCTTCCAACACCCTCTAAATGCTTTGGGCGATCGGCGTTATCGCAGTTGAAATTGATGGGGGATTGGCGATCTCGCCACCCCGTTTTCGCGAGTCGAACCTGTGGCGATCGACTGTAACAATCCGGTGTAACAAATGGCAGAAACCGAGCCACTGGACATCCAGGCAAATCATTTTTTCAGCCAAGATTGTCTAAGCCAAGATTGTCAGCGATGCAGTGAACCCCAATCGTCAGATTTTCCCCCGTTCAGGGAGCAGCCATCCGGCAACATACCTGTTAGAGACTGTTGGGAAAGTGGGCTAGACGGTTGATTTTTTCTGCGCCCCATGCCCGAAAAATCAAGGTTTAAAACACCCGCTTAGTAACCGTTCACTCCTCTGACCGGGAGGAACCAGCGGGCGTAGCCCGCAACACTTTTTCCCTGGGAGGATGTGAATGGTTACCCCGCTTAGATTAGGGCAAATAGATTGGACAAAATTCCAGCTTTAACCTATGATTCCGACCCTTTACTAAAGTCGCTAATTCTACCCCAGCACTTGACGATTATTCATCATCCCTGTCGCCCCAGCAGATTTTAACAATCCAATTAAACAATCCAATTAGTTATACACCAGCATCATTTAGTTAGAAATAGTTAGAAATTCAAACCAAAATTCTTCCAACTCTTGATAACTGTTGTATAGTAGCTTGCAATAGTGTTTATAGAATCAACCCGACACTAGCAGCCGATTGGGTAAGTTATTTTTTATTAACTTATTCGTTAAGCTAGTAGATGGGCAGCCTCAATCAACTATCTCTATAGATCCACTCTATTCGATCCCTAGATCTATCAAGATCCCTAGATCCATCAGTTAGATCCATAGGTTTAGATCCATAGGTTGCGATTTGCCCCGCCTGTTCCTTCCACAATCCATCCAATCCATCAGGTTGTCCTAGATTGACTGGTGGGTAGGTGGGCAGCTAGTCCCACCGGACGGTGGTAACCCAATTCATCAGTGGTTGCGCCAGAGGTTTAAATGTGATTGCTGACAAAAACCAACTACAACTCTTAATTTCCGAGCTAGATGATGTGCTGCGAAAGGCAAATCCCCGCCTGCCTTGGATGGGCGGAGTGGTGCAGCAACGTCAAGTGTTGGAGCGCGTGCGTGGTTACCTGTTGACTGTGCAACAGGAAGTAGCCATGCGCGAACGCTTAGGGCAACCCGGCATTCACGCGGGACTTACCTATGATATGCATCAGGTGGGGGGTGGTTCGTCGCCACCATCTGCAATGCCAGGCGCAATGACTGGAGCCATGGCTCCCATCCTACCTGGAGCCGATCAGTTAGCCGCAACCAATGTCCAGGGAGCCATTCCACCGGATGCAGCGCAACAGTTGTTGCAGGTGATTCTGCGGGAAATGGCAGAGTTGCGATCGGGGATTATTCAGCCGTTGCAGCAGGATGTGGTGCAGTTACAACGGCATCGGGATGAGCTGGCAGCGGAAATTAAACAACTGGAATTTCAACGCCAACAGTATGCCTCAGAGCAACGGCAGTTTGGCCAACAAATGATGGAAGAGTTGGTGCAGCGGCTGTTGGTGCGGTTGCAAGATGGGATGGCGCAACGGTTTCCCAATGCGGCCTCCGCTGCTGATTTGCCGACAACGACATCAACATCGTTCTTGCCCGATGCTTCGGCGACTGCCTCCAACGGCGACATGATGATGCATCCGATGCAACGGCTGGAGCAGATGCAGCAATTGCAATTGCAAGCTGACAAATTAATGATGACGCTGGATTCAACCCTGCGACTGATCTTCACCAATTTGCAGAATGATATCCAAAGTTATCAAGACTCCCTCAGTCAGGGGTTAGATAAGATGCACGGCCTCGGTCAGCAAAGCGAAATGATGCTGGCGGGTTGGCTGAATTTTATGGCACAACGCTTGTCCCAAGAAGCGGCGAATTTGTCCAGCTATGCCCCTACTAACCCGGAAGGGGATGGTGGGGTTATGCCGTCTCTGCAACCCAACCGTGCCTTTGGGGCGGCGGCTCAGAGTGCCATGGGCGATCGCGCCCTACAGATGACTGAAACCGACCAATTGGCTGAAACCTTCACCGCCTATTTGGGGTTGCCAGCGGAAAGCAAATTACCGCCCTTCAGCAGTCCGGCTCCAGCCGCTGCGGCCTCCAGTGGAGCCGATTCCACTACCATTGACATGGCTAATCTGGATTTGGGTGAACTGAATCTGGTGGAAGGTTTAGATGTATCTGGGATGGGCATCGAGCAATTGGATAACTTGCTCGATCTGGATGATATTGACCTGGAGCCATTGGCCAGTCAGCCGACTCGCGCGATCGCGCCCACATCACGCGCTAGTGTGTTGCCAACCGCCGTTGAGCCAGAACCCCAAGCGACACTCCCCTTAGACTTGGATTTGCCGATCGCCGAACCGGATGAGTTGGATCTATCCTTCCTCGAACCGGATTTAGAGTTAGAGGCAGATACCCCCGTGCTGCCCGAACCTGTGGCAGAGGTTGCCACCCTTGATCCAGAGGTGTTGGCCAATCTGGAAAAACAGCAAGAGGCCGTAGATGAACTGTACGAAAGTCTGTTTGGCTCTGAGAGCGACGATGAGGAGGAGACGGAACTGCCAGAGGTGAGTGCCGATGTTGATTTGGCGGAGGCAGACCTAGCGGATACCGAGCTTACCGATACCGACCTTGCCGATACCGAGCTAGCACCAGTGGCACTAGCGGCTGTGGACGAATTAGCATCTGTAGCCGAATTTGACCCATTCGAGGAGTTAGCATTCGAGGAGTTAGCAGACGACGAGTTAGTAGACGCAGCGGAATCCGCAGAATTAACGACACTGGACTCGCAATTTGGTGATGAAGCTGAGGCGATCGCAAATTTAGACGCAGATTTAGCAGATTTAGATGGGTTGTCTGAATTTGCAACAACAACGGATGATGTTGCGGATGAAGCTGATGAAGATGAATTTGCGGATGAATTTGATGCAGAAGCAGAATTAACCTTCGCGGATTGGCAACTGGAACCCGAAACCACGCTGGATTCGGCCACGGACGGCGCATCGACAACCGCTGAATCTGGCGATACTGAAGCTGCCGACCTGACCTTAACAGACCTTGCGGCGATTGAGGCGATCGCCAGCGATGACACAACTGAAGCAGCGACAGAGGACTGGGAGAACCTGTTGGGCTTTGATCTGGATCTCGGTGACAGCCAATCGGATGACGCATCTATTGGTGATGAAGCTATTGGTGATGAAGCTATTGGTGACGAATTACTTAGTCAGTCCAGCGATGCAACCTGTGACGAATCGCTGCTGAGCCAAAGCGAGGCAAGTCCGCCTGAAGCCATTCAGCCTCAACCCACTGGGGACACACCTGCTCATGATCCGAGTTCCGAGGTTAGCCGCGATCTGAGTGTGGCGGAACTTCTGACTGATTTGCAAACCGAAATGAGTGGCATTGATGTCCTCAGCAGTATTGAGCTAACCAACTTAAACCCCACCGCTTTTCATGAGGGTGCCGTTCCTCCGGCCTCCAGTGCCACCACTGCAAACATTCCAGAGTTCGAGCTGCCAGAGTTACCCGTAGCAGACTTACCTGTAGCAGACTCGAACGTGGCAGACTCGAACGTGGCAGATTTGAATGTCGCAGATTTCAATGTCGCAGACTTCAATGTTGCAGACTTCAACGCCCTGTTCGCTGATGCGGCACCAACGGTTCCCCCTACCTCTGCCAGCTCAACCCCACCATCGGCGATCGCCCCTTCCAGTCCCCCCTCCAGCACCACCTTGGTCGGTGAAGACTTGAGTTTGGCGGATTTGCAGAGTGACCTGGTTACCCCTGCGGAACCACAACCTGCGCCTGCCACAGTCAGTCCTGCGGAAAGCCTGTTTTTGGATGATTTGTTCCAGGATGCACCGCTCAGCCCAACGGACTCGACCGACTCCGTAGGCGGCTTGACGGCTTCCCCATTCAATGACCAGATAGCCGATGCCGTGCAAGATACCCTGTTCGCAGGGTTCATCGGCATTGATGATTCAGCCTCCAGCGAAACAGAGAACCGGGATCTGGCGATTGCCGGTGAACAAACCCTAGAAGATTTTTTCTTTGAGGAACCTGTATTTGAGCAACCCGCTGTCCCAACCCCTCCATCCACCCCGGCGGTACCGTTGACGGCGATCGCGCCTGACTTTTTTAGTGCCACACCCCCAACAAGTCCTGCACCAACGCCATCCCCTACGCCAACTCCGCCAACCCTAGACTTTTCCCAGCCTAGCTTCAGCAACTTCACCAGTCCAACGACCGATCTAGCTCCGGACATGGGCACAGGGGCAAGCGAATTCGCCGAGTTATTCGCGGATTTGATTACCGATGATAGCTCTAGCAGTTCCTCCGCCAATCTTGGTGCTGCCCCTTCAGATGACCAATCCTTAGCCAGTTTCCTGGCAGAAAGCCCGCTGGGTGACCAAACGCGATCGCCCATTGAGGGCATGGCTTCCCCAACAGTACCCACCTTGATTGAAGGGGTATTTAGTAAGAGCAATGCTGCCAATCCCACAGCGTTGTCCATGGAATCCAACTTGACCGAGGAAAGCTACACTCCGGCTTCGTTGGAGGAAGACTTGTTGGTGCTGGAAGACCCAAACCCCATCCGCGAAAGTGATCTGGATGTGGATGCCAACACATTGCAACAATTGGCCGAAGATCTGAACCGTTTGGAAGGGCTGTCCACCTTAGAGCCACTGCCCTTGGCCAATAGTTTTGCCTTACCTACCACACCAGCGGATACCCTGCCGCCCAGTGGTTCGGCATCGGATAGCGACTACACCCTGTCGGATTGGAAACAGGATCTCCAACCGGATAGTCAACGCAGCCCCAGCCCTGCGATCGCCCCTAATCCCAGCCCAACCGAACCATCGGCCACCGCAGCGGATTTGTTCAATGTCTTCGGTTCTGCCGCTGACCGCCTCCCCAACCTCACCCCGGCAGTTCCCAGTCCGGTCTATCGCAGTGGTGTACCGCCCCAAGCTACAACGCCTCCGGCTCCTGCCAGTCTTCCAGAAGCAACGTTGACCGTAGAAAGTTTGGATAGTCTGTTTGGGGACTTGCCCGCAACAGAAGCTTCAGCCACATCTGATCCTGTACAAACCCTGTGGCCGCTGGAATTGCCTACAGACGCTCCGGAAAAAAAAAAGGAAGCTGAACTCGGACTAGACCAGCGGGGCACGGCCTTACCTGTGGCCGTATCCACGAAGCCAGAACGGTTCAAATCGCCCTGGTATTTAGGATTAGACGTAGGCACGGCTGACTTGTCCGCTGTGTTGTTCAACCGGGACACGGGTAAGCTATATCCGATTTATTGGTTGCAACGAATGGCGGATAATTTGCCCAGCGAGCCAGCCACAGTCCCGTTGGGCGCGAGTCAGCCACTGTTCCGGTTGCCGATCGCCGCCTACCTCAACCAAGGACAATTAGTGGATGGGCAAATTCCGCAACCACCCGTGGCCGCCGGTGTGGTGGCGTTTAACCTGCCCTACGCGCTAGATGCAGGCTATCCACAGATTTCCTCTGCGCCCGGAGTGCCCCCCATTTCCCGTGATGCCCATGGGCTGTTATTACGGTATCTCAAAACCCAACTGAAATTGGGCATTCCCCACTACTCGCCCCAAACCATGACTTGGGAGCCAGAGGTGCAATGGTCACAGCAGCATGATGTGCCCTTGGGCTGGTTCCAGCAAAGTTTGCAGGCTCTCCTGTCTACGCTCAATCCCCCACCCGAATGGGTAGGACACGCCCAACCGAGCCATGTGGGGCTGACCTGTGCAGCAGTGGGGTTGGACACCGATGAGTTCCAAACCGCAATGGCAACCTTGCATGGGGTCGCCATTGGCCATCCCGCCCAGTGGCCAGAAGCCTATGTGTTTAATTTGCGCGAGGCGATTTTGGCGGTGGGTCTGGTGGAACATCCCGATCGCATCCATGCCGTTGCCGATAGTATTGCCATTGTCCTGTCTGGCTTGGAGGGCAATCATCACATCAGCAATTGGCGACCGCAAAACCCATGGACAGGCGGCACGTTGGTGCTGGATATTGGGGCAAGTTGTACGGAAATGGCTGTGGTCAACCTGCCCAGTGACAGCCGTAACCTGCACTACGAAGACTTTTATTTCCAAACCCTACCCTATGCTGGGGAGGCGATTGATCAGGACATCATTTGTCAATTGCTATGTCCGCCTGCAAACCGTCAACCGATGCCACCGGACGCGGGCGACAATGCGGTGATCGTGCCGACTGCCACCACAGGCTGGAATTGGGAGGCGATCGCGCCACAGTTGGCCAACCAAACCTGGGACAGTCTGGGTCTGGATCAGTTGACCTTGCCCACACCGGGACGCTTGGATCCGGAAGCCCGTCGTCGCCTGCGCCGCCAACTCGAAACTACGCTTTTGGGGCAGGCGGTGATGGAAGCGGCCAAGCACCTCAAACAGGTCTTACAAGAGCAGAGTCAATTCACTTTGCGGTTAGGGGGACAGCAATGGGTCGTTAAACGGCAGGATTTGGAGTTGAAGGTGTTGTTACCGTTTATCCAATACCTGAATCGGCAGATGAACGAGGTGTTGAGCCGCACCCAATTGTCGGCTGTGACGATTAACCAAGTCGTCTGCACGGGCGGCATTGCCTCCCTACCTGTGATTGCCCGTTGGTTACGCCAAAAACTCCCCAACGCCACGATTGTCCAGGATACCTATCCCGGCGATCGCCCTGCCATCTGTAGTCGGGTGGCCTATGGTTTGGCAACGTTACCGTTGTATTCCCAAGTGCTGGATTTACAGCGGCATCAATATAGTGATTATTTTCTGTTTAAGGAGTTGTTGCGGGTGTGTGGCGATCGCAGCGAAGTGATGGCCGTGGCAACGTTGCTGCAACGATTGGAAAACCAAGGCATCAACACCCAAGCCTGCCAATCTCGCCTGCTGGCTTTCCTGAATGGGGAAATTCCGCTGGGGCTGATTCCCATCCAACCGGATGAGGAGTTGTTGTCACTCCGTTCTCGCAGAAATGCCACCTACCAGCTTTTGCTGGCCAAACCATTATTTGCTCCCCAAGACAACCAATCCTATTGGATTGAGGCGGATCAAGTCCAATTGATGCAGCGATATCTCA
>CAZJZR010000075.1:7088-10214 GCA_964550475.1 uncultured bacterium | reverse complement strand
GGTTCGTTGGGCAGTTGCGGTTGGTCGTCCGCCAGTTCCAGATAACAGCGGCGCAGGACAGGATCGGCTCCCCGCTGCATGTTTCGCATGGCAGGAACGTTGGCGGTGACAGCACAATCGCCAAAGGAAATCAGCATTTTGCTACGTTCCCGTGCCTGAATTAACAATTCCAAATTTTCTTCATTGGCCACACCACCTTCCACTAACACCACATCCACTCCCTGCGGGAAGGTTTTGATGTCGGAACCGACAGGGCTAAAGACAACCTCAACTTTTTCGGCCAAGTCAAACAGCCATTCATCCAGGTCCAAAAACGACATGTGGCACCCGGAACACCCCGCCAGCCAAACCGTTGCGAATTTAATTTTGGTCATCATTCATCCTCCCATTACTCCATCTCCCATCCGTCGTCTGACCAACGGCCACAGGCTCACGTTTACCATTGCCAGATGTCGTCAGTTGTGGCACCACTGGAGTACCTTGGTACGCATCAATCAGCAGTTGCCGCAATTCTTGAATCAACGGATAGCGTGGATTGGATCCCGTGCACTGGTCGTCAAATGCCTGATCCGCCATCCGATCCACATGGGCGTAGAAATTGGCATCATGACTGGGTAACCAATCGCGGATGCAAGCGGGAATATCCAGTTGACGTTTCAGGTCTTCAATTGCCGCAATTAAGCGATCGACTTTTTCCGCCTCGCTATCGCCGCCCAAGCCCAAATGATCGGCAATCCGGGCATACCGCCAAATGGCATTGGGGTATTTATATTGGGAAAAACTGGCCTGCTTAAACGGCGCGTCGGTGGCGTTATAGCGGATCACATGGGAAATCATCAGCGCGTTGGCTAAGCCATGGGGAATGTGGAACGTTCCCCCCAATTGGTGAGCAATCGAGTGGCAGATGCCTAGGAAGGCATTGGCAAACGCCATCCCTGCCATGGTCGCCGCATAGTGGACTTTTTCACGGGCTTTCCGGTTGTCCTTGCCTTGGTGGTAGGCATCGGGCAGGTACTTGAACAGTAAGCGAATTGCTTCTAATGCCAAGCCGTTGGTGTATTCCGACGACAACACCGACACATAGGATTCGATCGCGTGTACCAATGCATCCACCCCACCGTAAGCGGTTAACTGACGCGGTAGGTGCATCACCAATTCCGGATCGACGATCGCCATCGTTGGCGTGAGGGCATAGTCCGCTAAGGGGTATTTGATATTGGAACGGTGATCGGTGACGACGGCAAACGGGGTCACCTCCGATCCGGTGCCGGATGTGGTGGGGATCGCCACCATGATTGCTTTGTTGCCCAACGGCGGCAGTTCATACACCCGCTTGCGGATATCCATAAACCGCATCGCCACCCCCGTAAATTCAATCTCCGGGTGTTCATACATCAGCCACATCACCTTGGCGGCATCCATCGGTGAACCGCCCCCCAAGGCAATGATCACATCGGGTTCAAACCGTCGCATCAATTCCAGACCCCGTTCTACGGTTTCCAAAGATGGGTCAGGTTCCACGTCATAAAAAATGTCACAGCGCACACCCACCTCCGCCAGTACCGCTTCCACTGGGCGGGTCATGCCCAATTCATAAATTGGTTGGTCGGTAACAATCAGGGCACGTTGCTTTCCGGCCAATTCCTTCAGGGCGATCGGCAGCGAACCGCACTTAAAGTAAATCTTGGGTGGTACCCGGAACCACAGCATATTTTCTCGCCGTTCTGCCACTGTTTTGATGTTGAGCAGATGGCGGGGTTCCACATTCTCGGAGATGGAGTTGCCGCCCCAGGTGCCACAGCCCAAGGTCAGCGAGGGATCTAGGCGGAAGTTATACAGGTCACCGATCGCCCCTTGAGAGGATGGCGTGTTGATCAGCACCCGCGCTGTCGTCACCCGATTCTCAAATTGCTGAATGTGTTGGGTGTTAGCGGGATTGGTGTACAGCACTGCCGTATGGCCACGCCCGCCGAAATTTACTAGGGCTGATGCTTTGGCCACCGCATCATCAAAGTCCCGCGCCCGATACATCGCCAAAATCGGGGATAGTTTTTCGTAGGAGAACGGTTCTGCTGTCCCAATCTCTTCCACTTCGGCAATCAGCAATCGGGTTTGGGCAGGCAATTCCAGGTCAATCAAACTGGCGATAGTCTGAACGGGTTGACCGACAATATCCGCATTCAAATGGCCATCGCGAATCACATGGGGAGCTAATTGTTCGCGTTCCGTGGGATTGAGAAAATAGGTTCCCCGTTCTTGAAACTCCTGCTTAACCGCATCATAGATTTCATCCAACACAATCACTGACTGCTCGCTGGCGCAGATCATGCCGTTGTCGAAGGTTTTACTGAGAATAATCGACGAAACGGCCATTTTGATGTGTGCCGAACTGTCGATTACTGCTGGCGTATTCCCTGCCCCCACGCCCAGCGACGGACGACCGGAGGAGTAGGCAGCTTTGACCATGGCAGGGCCGCCTGTGGCCAGAATTAGTTTGATGTCGGGGTGCTGCATCAAGGCTTGGGACAGAGCCACCGTGGGCTGATCAATCCAACCAATCAGGTTGGGTGGGGCACCAGCGGCCACCGCTGCCTTCAGCAACAGTTGGGCGGTGGTAACGGTGCAGCCCTTGGCGCGGGGATGGGGCGAGAAAATGATGCCGTTGCGGGTTTTCAGTGCCAACAGAGCTTTGAAAATTGTTGTAGCCGTGGGGTTAGTGGTGGGGACAATTCCCGCCACAATCCCAACCGGTTCGGCCAGTTTTTGGATGCCAAAGGAGGGATCAGCTTCAATCACTCCGCAGGTCTTGATTGCTTTGTACTTGTTATAAATGATTTCGGAGGCAAAGTGATTTTTAATCACCTTATCCTCGACAATGCCCATGCCCGTTTCCTCAACGGCCATGCGAGCAAGGGGGATCCGAGCGGTGTTGGCAGCAAGGGCTACCTGCTGGAAGATCCGGTCTACTTGCTCTTGGCTGTAGGTGGCATACAGTTCTTGAGCGGCTTTCACCCGTTGGATCAGCGTTTCCAGATCGGCCAGCGTTGTGATTTGTACTTGAGTTACCGTGTCCAAACTCGTTTCTCCCGTGCGTTGACTAGAAAAGCTAATTTGTCGCGATCGCCT
>CAZJZR010000075.1:0-6988 GCA_964550475.1 uncultured bacterium | reverse complement strand
CGCAGGGTACTCAGCACCGGATTGGGGGCACTCATACCCAGACCACACAAACTGGTTTCCTTCACCATGTAGCAAAGGGCTTCCAGTTGCGCCACATCCTCCGCTGTTGCTTTTTTCTGCACCAATTTAGTTAACAGGTTGTGCAGTTCCACCGTCCCAGCCCGACAGGGAATACATTTGCCGCAGCTTTCTTCCCGACAAAATTCCATGTAGAACTGGGCGACTTCCACCATGTTGGTGGTTTGATCCATCACCACCATGCCGCCAGACCCCATCATCGAACCGAGGGCAGTCAGAGAGTCGTAGTCCACAGGGGTATCCAACAGCGACGCGGGAATACAGCCGCCTGATGGCCCTCCGGTTTGCACGGCCTTGACCTCACCATCTGGCACACCGCCGCCCATTTCTTCGACAATTTCCCGCAGGGTAATCCCCATGGGCACTTCAATTAAGCCGTTGTTCGAGATTTTGCCCGTCAGCGCGAAAATTTTGGTGCCTTTGCTGCGTTCAGTGCCAATGCTGGCGTACCAGTCTGCTCCCCGATGAATAATGGGTGCAATGTTGGCAAAACTTTCCACGTTGTTAATCAAGGTCGGACATTCCCACAACCCTGCTTGTGCCGGATAAGGAGGGCGGGGACGGGGATTGCCACGTCCACCTTCGATCGACAGAATCAGGGCGGTTTCTTCACCGCAGACAAAGGCTCCGGCTCCAATGCGAATCTCCACTTTGAAGTCGAAGCTGGAATCGAAGATTTGGCTACCCAACAGGCCATATTTTTTCGCTTGTTGGATGGCTTTTTGTAATCGTTGAATGGCGAGCGGATACTCGGCGCGGACGTAGATAAATCCGTGGTTGGCTCCGATCGCGTAGGCGGCGATCGCCATTCCTTCCAGCACCAAATGGGGATCGCTCTCCAACACGCTGCGATCCATAAATGCCCCTGGGTCGCCCTCATCGCCGTTGCAGATCACGTACTTTTGATCCCCTGGCATTTTGGCCACCGTTGCCCACTTCAACCCCGTGGGATAACCGCCGCCGCCCCGCCCCCGTAACCCGCTGTTGGTAATCTCTTGCACCACTTGGGCGGGTTCCATTTCGTACAGAACTTTGTGGAGCGATTGGTAGCCACCAACGGCAATGTATTCTTCAATCCGCTCTGGATCAATTTTGCCGCTGTACTCCCGGACAATTCGCATTTGCCGTGCAAAGAATGGATGGTGCACATCGCCTTGTATCACCGTTGTGGTGCCGCCATCAATGGTTCCAATGATGCTGGCGGCTTCATCCGGCTTCACTTCTTCGTATAGGGTTTGCTCCGGATCTAACTGCACTAAGGGGCCGCGACCACAAAAGCCCATGCAACCAACGCCAACGGCTTCTACGCGATCGCTCAATCCCTCCGTTTTGATGGCATCTTTCAAGTTGGCCAAAACCTGTTCGGAGTTGGCTGCCCGACAGCCTGTAGAAGTGCAGCAACGTACCCGAATCGGTTTTTGTCGGGCTTGTTCCGCCGCTGCAACGTCCAATAATTCGGCTAAATCCATAATCTAGTGCTCCAATCTAGTCGTCCATTCAGGACTGCGGTATAGTCCCATGACCCATGCCGATCCGATATCCCGATTCAGGCATCCCATTCCTTGATCTTGACCAGTGCGGCTTCCGGATCCACCTTGCCCGCGACAGTGCCATCAAACACCACTACGGGGGCAATGCCACACGCACCGACACAACGCGCTGCCATCAGCGATACCTTGCCATCTGGAGTGGTTTCGCCCATTTTTACGCCCAAGCTATCTTGCAAAAGCTCAGCGATTTTATTGCTACCTTTGACGTAGCAGGCGGTGCCTAGACAAACGACACAACTGTGAGCACCGCTGGGTTTGAGGGAAAACAAGTGGTAAAACGTTGCCACCCCATACACCCGACTGAGCGGTAGTTTCAGGCCGTGGGCAACGTACAACAATACATCTTCTTCTAAATAACCAAAGGATTCTTGGGCTTTGTGCAGCACTTCAATTAGGGCATCGGCGCGGTATTGACTCCGCTTCATGATCATGTCTAATCCTTTGAAACGGCGATCGCCCGATGGATGTGCTGCTTTCCCATTACCGGAACCCGCACTTGGCTTGGCTTTTGCCGTCTTCGCCTCAGCCTGATTACCAGCATCTTGTTGCGTCTGAATTGCCATTCTGTTGCTCCCACATTACAGCCAAATTTCGTCACATTTGGTCATGCTAATTTGTCAAATCGAACAATTTGTCAGATGAAATAGCTCATCCCATACAAATGAGTCCTATTAAGATTAGTCCTATTAAATTGACTCCACTAAACGATGAGTTATGCAGTCAAAAAAGATGTAGCTAGGGAAGTTTGCAAACTGTTTCTGACTGGGTTGTAATAACTGAAAAAATATGGGTATCTATTGGGTATCTATTAAGTCATGCTGTCAGCCACCAGTAATACCAAACTGTGAGACTCATGGATGCTACCTGAGCAGAAAACAGGCTAAATCACTGCTGCTGTCATAACGAAACATCCATTGTTCTAAACTAACCAGCTAACCCAAATATTTTTCACTACAAACAAATAAAAGCAACCGCATTGATTAGTAATTTCCCAAATAAAACCCAGCCCCAACCATTGAGTGAACCAGGAGGCGACAGATGATGAGAAACGATTCGCAGTGTTTTAAGAGAGTGGTGGCAGCAAGGTTTTCAGTAGATAACTAGTGATCAGTGCTCTAGTTGTGTATGGCTAGTTTCCTGATGCGTAACTCCACGTTCAACTACGCTCTAGTTTGTTGATTGCCCTCTATACTCAACCGTATTAACCCTACTTCAATTTGAGCTTTGTTAATGGAAAAACACCTGATTATTTAAGATTGAATTCACCTTCTTCAACTTAATTTAATTGTTGCAGTAGGTCTGGGAGTTAGCCCTAGGGGATCCGAGTTACGGGGATCACCGCTGAGGAACTGATCCCCTTATAAGCCCTCGTTGATACAGGTGCGATCGCCCATCCACTATCCACTGCCCCTAGATTAGCGTGGGTTCGGCGCACGGGCTTTTTGGAGGGTTGCGCGACGCGCAACCCTCCAAAAAGCGCAATTTTTCCGGCGCGGAGCGTACAAAAAATTGGCCTGTCGAATTCCCCTTAGATTAGGAGTTTGGGTGGAGTCAGCCAAAACAATGTGCTGTTGCCAACAAATGGTGGCGTTAAGGGGACATTAAGACCAATGATTCCGGCTTTTTTCATCACTAGTCGCCCGCAGACTTGCCCAAAGATCAGCAACTCAGCCCATTCAGACAAGTTCGGTTCGTGGCCAACGATCGCCAACCGCGCAGGTAATAATTGTCCTTGCCAATCCGCTAACCAATAATGCAAATCGCCAGAGGGAGCAAGTTGGGTGGATTCCACCACTTGGGAGCTAAGACCTGCCGTGTAGAGAATTTCAGCAGTTTGTTTGGCTCTGACCAAGGGACTCGTTTGAATTAAGTCAAACCAAATGCCCATGGCTTGCAACCGTTGCGCGACTTTGTAGAGTTTAGCTTCACCCTCGGTAGTCAGGGGGCGATCGGCATCGCGAGAGAAAGTGCCCCGCTCAGCCGCAATGCCGTGGCGAATTAAGTACAGTTGGGTGTGAGCCATCGATTAGATGCAACGAACGATAACAGCAAACCTTCATTGCTGTAATGCTGTAATCATGTTGCCATCTAATTACAACAATTAGGCTGCATTGCCCCTAAGCAGTCTTAAAAAAAATCTGTTGAACAATGCGATGTCCCACTTAAACATAACCCTCAACACAGCTCTCATCCTGCTTTCTTGTAGTTTGTCTTAAGCTAGCTTCTCGAAGGGTGGGCGGATCAGGAAAGTTGCACCGATTGAACAGTACTGTCACCCATAATCATAGCGAGGGAAGCAGATGTTCCAATTCATAGAATTCCTAATTCATACTCTGATTTAGTAACGCCTAATTTTCATATTGATGAGGGATGAGGCAGGGGCAAAGCGCAGGGAAAATTGGCCTGTTGAATTCACGTTATATGGTTCTTCCGGATCTAGGGCTGAAATCGTATAAGAGGCTACAAAATTTTTCCTGATAGATGGCTAGAACGCTCTCGCTATAGCATTATAAGTTTTTGTTATCACTCTAGATCCGGAAGACCCCGTTATATTAGGTTGCTTTAGCGTAGTGAATAAGCTGAAGTAGCCGCAAACGCAAGGTTTCCAGTCCTAGGCGATCGCCTGCTGACACAAATACTGAACCAGGGAACAAATCCTTCGCTGCGATTAATGCTGCACTCTCCACTTGGTCAATTTTGTTAAGTACCAGTAAAGTTGGCCCCGGTGTAATCGGCATTTCTTCTAGGATAGTTTTTACAGAAGCGATTTGGGCTTGCCATGCCGCATGGGACAGATCTACGACATGCAGCAACGCATCCGCCTCTGTGACTTCCTCTAGGGTGGCGCGAAAGGCATCCATCAATGACGGCGGTAGTTCGTGAATGAAGCCCACAGTGTCGGTAAGTAGGAGAGTTTGCGGCACTTGGCTAGCTGGATCGACCACAACTAATTTGCGAGTCGTGGGGTCGAGGGTGGCAAACAGTTGGTCAGCGGTGTAAACCTCGGCGTTGGTGAGGGCATTTAATAAGGTAGACTTACCTGCATTGGTGTAACCGACGATCGCCACCGAAGCCACTTCCCGATGTTGTCGCCGTTGCCGCAGGCGGGAACGGTGGGCTTGCAGTTGGTTGACTTCTTGTTGCAACCGGGCGATGCGGCGTTGAATGGCGCGGCGTTCGGTTTCCAACTTGGTTTCCCCTGGCCCACGAGTACCAATGCCACCCCCCAGTCGGGACATGGTGCGACCTCGTCCGGTCAGGCGCGGCAGCATGTATTCCAACTGCGCCAATTCCACCTGCAATTTCCCGGCTTGGGATTGGGCCCGTTGGGCAAAAATATCCAAAATCACTTCGGTGCGATCGACCACCCGCAGTCCGGTGCGGGTTTCCAGGTTGCGAACCTGCGCTGGAGACAGATCCCGATCAAACACAATTAAGTTGGCTCCCAAGGTCTGAGCCGCGAGGGCGATTTCTTCCACCTTGCCCTCCCCCACTACGGTTTGGGGATGGGGCTGCGATCGCTTCTGGGTCACCGTTTGCAGCACATCCCCTTGGGCCGATTCCACCAACCGCGCCAGTTCCGCCAACCGTTCATCAAATTCCTGCGCCGTGCTGTCCCCCGTCATTACCCCGACGATTAGGACGCGATCGCGATCCAAATCCACCTGTTGGCTGACAAATTCCCGCTGGAATTCCGCTTCCAGATTGTCCACCAGATTTAAGAAATCTTGGGCAGACAAGGCTTCTAAACTAACCGGGGCAGACACTTGCCACAGCGATCGCGGAGTCCCCGCCTCTGCATCAACCACTCCGGTCTCTGCACCGGGGATGAGATGCGCTAAGTAGGCATGGCGCACATAGCCGCTGGCACCGCCGCCCCGTCGTTGCACCCCACTGCCAGACAAACTCAAGATCACCAAGGCATCCAACCGCTGCATCGCCATGGCCGTCAGGGTGGCATCACCGGGAGCTTCGGTGTTGAGCTGGGTGGAAATGCAGCGAATGCCACACAACCGTTCTGCCCCGTAGCGCGGCAGTTCCAGCAGGGGAATTTGGGTTTGGCGTAGCGACCCCACCCCCACGCGGATCACTTGTCCCCGCCGATTAATGTAAGCGCAAACCTGCTGGCCAATCTCTGTACTGACCGCCGCTAACCGTTCGGCAAATTCCTGCGTGGTAATACAGTCAGCCGGTAATCGCTGGACATACACCCGTTGGAGTTGCTTCAGTTGGCTGGGTTTTAACCCTTGTAAATTGCCAAAGATAGTATCGATAGGCGTTTACCAGCGCGGCTGGCTCCCACTAAATGGACATGCTGTACATCTGAGATCCCGCTACATTCTATCGAGATTGGGTTTTATCTGTGGCTAGGGGCTGGCACCTCCCGGTTCGCCACAGGTGCAAGATCTGACGTAGCTTCATTCTACCGTTAACCCAATCGTTGCGATTTGCTTGGGCAATTTGTAGGAACCCATGAACAAAAAACGGTGTTGCTGAATAGCAGGATGAATTGAAACTTCGTTTCAATTCATCCAACTCTTAACTCATCTCTAAATTCAGCAACGCCCAAAAACATGGTGTTAGGTGGAAACCCTTGATTTTCTTCAGTCCGCATAGGCAGACTTTGTTCACCTAGTCGCGGTTTTAACCGCCAGACACTTTTTTAGACACCCTCTAACGCGCCCTGGAAGACTCGAACTCCCGACATCAGGTTTTGGAGACCTGCGTTCTACCAACTGAACTAAGAGCGCAACAGTCTGATCATCACTAACCAGGCTAAAGTTATCTTAACACTCTTTGCCCCAGATAATGCCGCACCCATGAGAAATTGATCCAACGATGCTTTTTTCTCAATTGGCCATCCTGCCAGCACCATCAAGGTGAGAGCGTGTAGGCGAATTACCGGTGTTGCTGAATAGCAGGATGAATTGAAACGAAGTTTCAATTCATCCAACTCTTAGCTCATCCCTACATTCAGCAACGCCGAATTGCTTACGCTTGAGTGACTTTACGCAATGCGGCTTCTAGGTTGTCGAGACTAATCGCCCCTTCTAACGTGATCGCCTCACTATTGGGATTGGCGGTATTGATCAGCAGAAAAAAGGGCGTGCCACTGATGCCGAGTTGGTTAGCGATCGCCTGATCCGCTGTAATCGCCAGAATCGACTCTGGACTGGTGCGATCGCGGTTGAACTGCTCCAGATCCAGCTTTAACTCCTTAGCAATCACCGTATACACCGACTGGTTCAAGTTCGCCTGATGTTTAAACAAGGCATCATGGTACGCCCAGAACTGTCCCTGTTGTCCCGCTGCCCATGCCGCTTGCGCTGCCGTTAACGACTCCGCATGGATTTCCGTAA
>CAZJZR010000074.1:6342-10239 GCA_964550475.1 uncultured bacterium | reverse complement strand
CGTAACGCATCATCGTTAAACTATGGGTACTTTATTTTTACGCTCCTCCCTTAGCCGTAACGCATCGCGGGGTGGATTGATCTGTACAGCGTGGGAATTGGTGAGAGCAGATCGGCTACGTTGCGAGATCTCGGATCCCCCTAAATCCCCCTTGGCAAGGGGGACTTTGAGAATAAGAGGGACTCTCAGAACCCCCCTTTCCCAAGCTTGTCATTACCAACATCTTCCCCTCATCCCCCTTTCTTGAATGCCCCTTGGGCTATACCCCTTCTCCCAAGTAGGGAGAAGGGGAGTTTCAAAGTCCCTCTCCCGTTCCTTGAGCTTGTCGAAAGGGGGAGAGGGATTTAGGGTGAGGGTAAAGCTTGCGGCATAAGCGTTTTAAAAATGTTGGCAACGACAAGCTTGATAAGGGGGACTTTGAGCTTACAGCAGGGGACACAGATTGCCAGCAGATGTGACACAAAGCCAGATCCATCTGGGTGAGTTCCGCGAGGTGTAGGGGCGGGTTTTGTCGTCAAATTAACAATCTAGCGAGAGTTTCTCGGCTAAACCCGCCCCTACATAGATTGATGGCTATGGTTTAGATCCATGGACAACACAGATCCCCACCCACCCCAACGGCCTAACTCACCTTGAACCGACCCACACTGCTTTGCAGTTCTTCCGCCGTGGTCAGCAGAGTTTGGAACGAAGTGGAGAGCGTCTGAGAGAACTCCAGCGTTTGTTTCGCCAGCGTGGACACCTCATCCATCGTGTGGGTAACCGACTGGGATTGGACGTTTTGCGATTGGGTGGCGTGGCTGATACCTTCCACCAGGCGGCTGATTTGGGCAGTCGCCGCCACAATCTCGTTCAAGCTTTGGCGGGTTTCCGTCACCAAATTGGTGCTAGTAACCACCTGTTCAATCCCCTTATCCATGGCGGCAGATACGCTGCTGGTTTCAGTTTGGATTTCCTGCACCAGCTTTTCAATTTCCGTCGTCGCTTCCGCCGACTGTTGCGCCAGCGATCGCACCTCATCCGCCACCACCGCGAACCCTCGACCGTATTCCCCGGCACGGGTGGCCTCAATCGCCGCATTCAGAGCCAACAACTGGGTCTGGGTGGTGAAGTTGCTGATCAGGTTAATCACGCGGGAAATCTTCTGGGACGATTCACTCAGCCGCTTCAGCTTCTTGCTGGTTTCCGACACCGTTTCTCGCACCGTCAAAATCCCTTCCACCGTGCGGTTCATCGCCGTATCCCCGGCCTGAACCGTTTGGTTGGCTTGGGCCAGAGCCTGTTCCACCTGTTGGGTGTTGCTCAACACCATCTGCATCCCCGTCACCATGGTCTGAATTTTTTCCATGGCAGCGGTGAGGGCTTGGGATTCCTGCTGGGTTTGGGCGGTCAGTTGTGCCACGTCGGTGCGGCTGCTGCGGGAGGTGTGCGCCACCCGGTCTGCCACTTCCTTCACCTGGCTAACGATTTCCCGCAGCGACTTCAGGGTGTTGTTGTAGATGTCGGCCACGGTGCCCACTTCGGTGTCGGTGACGGCGGCGCGGACAGTCAGATCCCCCTGCAAGGCGGGTCGCACAGCGGACAGCAGTTGCATCAGTTGTTGTTGCAGCTTTTCCCGACCTTCCTTTTCACGGGCGATCGCCGCTGCCCCTTCTTCCGCCTGCTGTTTCAACTGTGCCAACAGATCCGCCTGTTGTAGGGTTGCGCCAATTTGTACCCCCACCTGCGTCATCACGTTCAACTCCGGCTCTAACCACTTGCGGGTGCTGGAGTTTTGGTACACGCCCAACAGTCCCCACAGCCGTTTTTGGTAGAAGATGGGGGCGATCGCATACGCCTTCACCTGGAACTGCCGCAGAATGTCCACATGGCATTCCTTGTGGCCAGCGGTTTCCACATTTTCCACCGCAAAGATTTCTTGCTGTTTGTAGCGGCCACCTTGGGTTTCTTGCAGGTGCGTATCTTCCCAGACGGTTTCGATGCCAGGGCCAACCAACGGCACCCAATCACCACCCACGGACTCCGCCACAAACTTGCCGCTCCAAGTGGTTTGGTCGAATTTGTAAATGGCGACGCGATCGCACTTCAACAAACTCCGCACTTCCTGGGTGGCAAGGCGGAACAGCGTGGTCTCGTCCTGCTGCTGCAACAGTTGGGGAATCAGTTTGGCTAACGTCCCCTCGTAGCGGCTGCGTTCTTGCAATTCGGTGGTGTATTCCGTTTGTTGCAACGCCACCCCCAACTGCGTACCCACCTGGGTCATGGCGTTGATTTCGGTCTCCTGCCACTGGCGAGTGCCGGAGTTTTGGTAAATCCCCAGCAGTCCCCAGAGGCGACCCTGGTAGGCGATGGGGGCAATGGCATACGCCTTCACCTGGAACTGACGCAGAATGTCCAGGTGACATTCCTTGTGTCCGGTTTTCTCAATGTCTTCCACCACAAAAATTTCTTGATTTTTGTAGCGTCCGCCCTGGGTTTCTTGCAGGTGGGTATCCGCCCAGACCGTTTCGATGCCGGGGCCGACCAACGGCACCCACTCACCGCCCACCGCTTCGGCGACAAACTTGCCGCTCCAGTCGGTTTGGTCGAATTTGTAAATGCCGACGCGATCGCACTTCAATAGATTCCGCAATTCCTGGGTGGCGAGCCGGAACAGAGTCGCCTCATCCCGCTGTTGCAACAGTTGGGGAATCAGTTTCGCCAAGGTGCCCTCAAACCGACTGCGTTCTTGCAACACTGCCGTGTATTCCGCCTGCTGCAAAGCCACCCCCAACTGGGTGCCCACCTGGGTCATGGCGTTAATTTCCGCCTCTTGCCACTGGCGGGTACGGGAGTTTTGGTAAATCCCCAGCAGTCCCCACAGTCGCCCTTGGTAGGCGATGGGGGCAATGGCATACGCCTTGACTTGGAACTGGCGCAGAATGTCCAAGTGACATTCCTTATGCCCGGTTTTCTCAATGTCTTCCACCACAAAAATTTCTTGATTTTTGTAGCGTCCGCCTTGAGTTTCTTGCAAGTGCGTATCCGCCCAGACGGTTTCGATGCCGGGGCCGACCAACGGTACCCAGTCGCCGCCTACGGATTCGGCGACAAACTTGCCACTCCAGTCGGTTTGGTCAAATTTGTAAATGCCGACGCGATCGCACTTGAGCAAATTCCGCAGCTCATAGGTGGCGAGGCGGAACATACTGGTTTCGTCCCGCTGTTGCAGAATTTGTGGACTCAGTTTCGCCAGGGTGCTTTCGTAGCGGTTGCGCTCCTGTAACTGCACCGTGTATTCCATCTGCTGCAACGCCACCCCCAACTGGGTGCCCACTTGGGTCATGGCATTGATTTCCGGTTCTTGCCAGTGGCGGGTGCTGGAATTTTGGTAAATCCCCAACAGTCCCCACAGTCGTCCTTGATAGGCGATGGGAGCAATGGCGTAGGCTTTCACCTGGAACTGGCGCAGAATGTCCAAATGACATTCCTTATGTCCGGTTTGCTCAATGTCCGGCACGACAAAAATTTCTTGATTTTTGTAGCGTCCACCTTGGGTTTCTTGCAGGTGCGTATCCGCCCACACGGTTTCAATGCCGGGGCCAACCAACGGCACCCAGTCGCCACCGACGGATTCGGCGACAAATTTGCCGCTCCAGTCGGTCTGGTCGAATTTGTAAATGCCGACGCGATCGCACTTCAACAGATTTCGCAATTCTTGCGTGGCAATGCGGAACAGGGCTGCCTCATCCCGCTGTTGCAAAATCTGCGGCAACAACTTGGCCAGGGTGCTTTCGTAGCGGTTTTTCTCCTGCAAGCCAGCGGTGTATTCCGCCTGTTGCAACGCCGCCCCCACTTGCACACCCACCTGGGTCAGCACATTCAGTTCTGCCTCTTGCCATTGGCGGGTGCCGCTGT
>CAZJZR010000074.1:0-6242 GCA_964550475.1 uncultured bacterium | reverse complement strand
CCCACCTGGGTCAGCACATTCAGTTCTGCCTCTTGCCATTGGCGGGTGCCGCTGTTTTGGTACACGCCCAACAGTCCCCACAGCCGTTTTTGGTAAAAGATCGGGGCGATCGCATACGCCTTCACCTGAAACTGCCGCAGGATGTCCAAGTGACATTCCTTATGCCCCGTTTTCTCAATATCTTCAACCGCCAAAACTTCTTGATTTTTGTAGCGTCCGCCCTGCGTTTCTTGCAGGTGCGTATCTGCCCACACGGTTTCAATGCCGGGGCCGACCAGTGGCACCCAGTCGCCGCCCACCGATTCAGCGACAAATTTGCCGCTCCAGTCGGTCTGGTCGAATTTGTAAATGCCGACGCGATCGCACTTCAACAAATTCCGCAACTCTTGGGTCGCCATGCGGAACAAGGTCGCCTCATCCCGCTGTTGCAAAATCTGCGGCAACAACCGCGCCAACGTCGTCTCATAACGGCTGCGTTCCTGAAGCTTGCTGGTATAGTCCGCCTGTTGCAGCGCGTTGGTCAACTGATTCACCACTTGCAGCAACATTTCCACTTCCACGTTGCGCCAGTTGTAGGTCGTCTCGCAGTGGTGTACCGCCAACATCCCCCAGACGGTTTGATCGGTAATCAGGGGAATGGTGAGGCTGGCTTTGACTTGCAGTTGGCTCAACAGTTGCCGTTGGTATGGGGTGAGGCTGGACTGTTGCACATCGGGAATGGCAATCACCAGTTGTTTGGTGTAGTCCACTAAATTCTTAAATCCAAAGGCAGATAGGGGAATGATTTCGCCATCGCCGGGAGTCCACTGACCACCCACCGCTTCCGCCCGTACCCGCACCGATTTGTCATCCAGCAATTGGCAAAGAATGACGCGATCGGCCTTCAGCAACTCTTGGACAATATCGACAATCAGTTGATATTGGGCGGTAATGTCGCCACTGGCCTGTAACTTGCTGTTAATTTTCTGCACATGATGGCGCACGGTCTTAAACGCCTGTTGCACGGTGGTGGGGATGGCCTCCTGTACCCCCTGCCGGACCTGCTGTACCCATTGCTGTAATTCTTTGAAATAGGGATCTAAATCGGGTGACAGATCATCGGCGATCGCTAACTTCGTTTGAATGGCGGCTAGGGTTTTGGTCGCCATTTGCAATTCGGGGATGTGGGGCATATCCCAGGTGACCGCATTGCCCGCGCCGTTGCTACTGCTGTCTGGACGATGGGAAAAGGTTGACCTGCTTTTAGGTGGTTGCGGCGGCACGGTATCAACAAATTCATCCCAGTAGGTGAACAAGTCAAATTCCGGGGCGGATAAGTTGGATTGGGTTACGGTGGAGGGATCGGGTGCAGTGCTCATGAGTGATTTTGGTAGTCAGAAATAACAATAAAAAAGGGGCAAACAGGCAAAGCAGGTGGCAGGTATGGCAGGGTAATCGGCTGCGTTGGGAGATCTACTTGCCCTCATCCCCCAGCCCCTTCTCCCAAGTAGGGAGAGGGACTTTGAAACTCCCCTTCTCCCTACTTGGGAGAGGGATTTAGGGTGAGGGCAAGGCTTGCGGCATAAGGGTTTTAAAAATGTTGGTCATGACTTGAAAAGGGGGACTTTCAGAACCCCCCTTTCCAAGGGGGGCTAGGGGGGATCGCAGATCTCTGACAATGCACCGAAATTCATCTCTACAGCGAGGAAACTGGTGCAAGCAGGTGGGCTGCGTTGGGAGATCTACGGATCCCCCTAAATCCCCCTTAAAAAGGGGGACTTTGAGCTTCTTTCCCCCCTTACCAAGGGGGGCAGGGGGGATCCGCAGATCTCTGACAATGCACCGAAATTCATCTCTACAGCGAAGGAATCGGTCGAGGCAGGTGGGCTGCGTTGGCAGATCTACGGATCCCCCTAAATCCCCCTTGATAAGGGGGACTTTGAGAACCCTCCTAGCAAGGGGGGATCTTGAGCAGTTCCTCAAGTGGGTGAGGCAATCTGAGCCAGTAAGGCTTCGGCATTGAACACCGCCGTACTCACCTGGGCTACATACCCCTGGATTACAGGTAACAACTTGGGTGAAAACAAATCCGGAGTCGCGGGTTTTAATTGGCTGAGGGCATAGGTTTCGATCGCATGAACCTGCGGCACGATCGCCCCGACAATCTGGTTCGACCCTTGCAACACCATCACCGTGAACGTGCTGTCGCGGGTCAACACCGCATCGGTAAACACCGACTGCAAGCCCAAGTGCAACGCCAAATCCACCAACCACAACATCGTGCCTCGGTAGTTGTAAATCCCTAGCACGGGGGCGGGCAGGTGCGGCACTGGCATAATGGCGGTGACCGGAACCTTGAGGATTTCCTTAATCGCCACCAACGGCATCAGCACAGTGGTCTGATGATCCAGGGTGACGCGCAACAGCCGATCGGTCGTCAGCGCCGAGCTAGGTTGGCCGCGATCGCCCCCCTTGCCCCCCTGACCCAGTGCCGTCTGATCATCCCGACCGTCAGCCTTAGCTACAGGCGCGATCGCCGAACTGGTGGCGATCGCCGCTGGAACCTGCATCCCTTGGCTCAACCAATCCATCAGTCCCAACTGTCCCCCTTCAGCGGGCAAACTGAGCGGCGACAGTTCCTCGTACCAACTGGGATGGTATTGCCCTTGGCAACGGCCATAGACCTTAATCATCTGAGTGGCAGCCAACCCCAACTCAGCGATGCCCGTCCGTACCGTCGCCATCACCTCATCCGGCATTGGCAACGGATTGCGTTCGAGCAAAATCCCCAGGCAGTCATCCTTCCAACTGACCTGAACCGACAGCGTAGCCGTCGGAAACTGCCGATTAAACCGTTGTTGCAACAGGTGTGCGATCGCCTCCGGATCACCCTGCCGCGCCAGAGCCACCCACTCCTCTGGCGACTGTCGGGATGCCGGATCGGTCAGCGAATGGGAATGCAGTGCATTGGATGCAGAAACCATGCTGTCTAAGACCTCACTAACTGTTGAACCGTTTGCAGCAAATCTTTTTGGTTCACAGGCTTGGTTAAGTACGCATTGGCTCCCAGCATCGTGCCCCACATCTTGTCAGCATCAGTGTTTTTGGTCGAGCAAATCACAATGGGGATACCGCCCGTGTTAGGGCTAGCTTTGAGGTCGCGACACAGTTCAAACCCGCTTTGACCGGGCAGCACCACATCCAACAAAATCAGATCCGGTTGCTGCTGTTGCAACTTCTGCTGCGCCTCTTCCACGCTCTTCACACTGACAACCGTCCATCCCCCCTGTTGCAAATATCGGGTCAGAATTTCCGTCTCAGTCAGACTATCTTCGACCAGCAATACAGTGCTCATAGCAGTTGTTCCTTATTAAAATGCTCAATTGATCGCTGCACCCCGTCTGCCTTCGTCCCATCTGTCCTTTCCTATGTCAACGGTTAGGTGGAATGCTCCGGAACAGATGGTCGGAGAATGGTAGAAAAACTAATCCCACTGGGGGGCGGTGGGGCGGTGCGATGCAGGTGTCGTTTTACCGTTTCAATCACCCGACTGGGCTGCACCGGTTTACCTAAAAACTCCGAAGCCCCAACCATCTTGGCGCGTACCCGATCCACAATGCCGTCGCTTCCGGTGAGAATCACAATCGGCGTGGTTTTGAGGCTGCTGACCCGCCGAATTTGGGAGCAGATTTCATAGCCACTGGCGACGGGCATCACTAAGTCGAGAAAGATTAAACTGGGGCGTTTTTCAATCAGCATCGGCAAGGCTTGTACCGAATCCTGAATCCCAATGAACTCATACCCTGCCGCCACCAAAATCCGCTCCATCATTCGACAGACTTGCACACTGTCGTCGATACAAATAATCAGGGGGCTTTGACTATTGGAACTGGACTGCGGCGATTGATTGGGGGCTTCAAAGGTTTGCTCGGGCAAGATTTGCAAGCCAATCAGCCCCCGTTGGCAATAGGGCACCAGCGATCGCGTCACCGTCAGCACATCCCGATTCATCAAAATCGCTAAATCCCGAAACGTGCGGCTGCCGGTAACCAGTTTTTGAAACGTTTGAAAAGCGGCTAAGGGTACATTTTGCTGAAACTCATCTTTGCGTTTAATCACAGGTGCCATATTGGGGGAATAGCGGGCTAAGCCACAATTCCGCCAGTTTTGCCATTCCTGTTGCGCTTGGGCTAACATCAGTGGCGCGTTGACAATGGCGATCGGCTCCGTTAACTTGTCTTGATTATCAAATTCATAGGTGATCTCATCGGCCTCCTCACAGTCTTGGCATAGATCAAATAAGACTTCCGCTATGTTCAACTCTACGAAGGCGATCGCCTGTTCACGGGTCACTCGTTGTCGTTTCAATAACAGATTCAGCAATAAATATTCCCAGTTCAGCCCCACCACTGGTTCTCGTGTCCGTAATGTGTAGCAATCCACACCAGGACAGGTCTGGTGCATTAACCGCATCCAACGGCGAAATCGATGCGTCCCTCCCGTTGCCCAAATCAACCGTCCCAGTAGCAAGTACAAACTCCACCGCAGTTGACCAGACACATAAATATCTAACCGACCTGTTATGTGTAACTCTTGCTGGTCTTGCAATTGAGTTACCAAGGCTTCCACAGTAAACCGTTGCACGAATAAACCTCCCGAACCTCCTATCTTGCGCCAGCCTCTGGATCAACCCATTGCAGCAGCGATTTCCAACTGCGGGATGGATACTGCGTTGTTAAGGCAGCAGCGAACCAGCCAACAGTTAGTCAGCCCCTAGTCCGAACCGTTCGCACTGGCAAGGCAGCAGTTGGCAATGTAATGGGTGATGGGTACATCACTCGATCGTCAATTCGGCGAGACTGTTCTCTGAACATGTCCTGCAATGGCATCGACTTGATCGCCAACGGCTGAACTCCTGAATCACGATGCTGAACAGTGCAATTTGATTGAAGCGGAATCCATGGTTTTCTCAATCTTGCGAGGACAGAAAAACCATAGTGGTAGAGGTTTAGATGTTCCAAGCATTGATTACACCTTGCATCGACTAAACCTTTCTGCACCAGAAACCCGTAAGCACCGATGTATCGAAACGGACATAAAACCATCGGTGTCACTATCTAGTTTTACGCATCTAAAAATACAAATCAGGAATTGGGTTGTTAAGAAAAATTATTTATTACTCCATAGCATTATTCTGTAACCCATTTATATAAAGCCTGCCAGCAATTTAACCCCTCCGGAGTAAGCACTAAGCCGAGATGTCAAAACCGTTACACTTCGTCAGTACACTTACGAATAAAAAAGATATATTTTTTACTTGATTCATTACCCAAAAGTTTGTGGGCACGCCCGATGCCGATCTAATTCGTCAGGTGCGATCGCCCAAAGATGCTGCCCGTCTGGGGCGCGATCGCCGTCGTCCCCTGCGTCCAGACTGGGAAATGGTCAAAGATGAGGTGATGCATCGGGCTGTATTGCAGAAGTTTTCCAGCCACCCCGACATCCGGGAGATTTTGTTGGCAACGGGCGATCGGCAAATTGTGGAGAATTCACCCATTGATTACTACTGGGGCTGTGGAGCGGATGGGACTGGCTTAAACCGTTTGGGTGAAATTTTGATGGCTGTGCGTGTTCAGTTACAACAGAACCCGTTGCAAGAGAACCCGTTGCAAGAGAACCCGTTGCAATAAAGCGGATGATTTAGGCTGTATCCCACGTCAGATGGCGTGATCTAGCCACTGGCGGTGGTGGGCGGGATGAACAGGTGCCTATGCATAGTTCGTATACGTATTGTTAAAATCTGCTGACTTTTTTAGCGATCGCGATAAAATTAGTCAATATTAGTCACTTAAACTGACGCATTCAAATCATCGTTGCTGATATTGTTGCTGCTTCATAAGTTGCTGCTTCACAAGTTGCTGCCTCACAATTGCTTAGAATATGCAATGCCAACGTGAGCACAAATCAGCGATATAGCACTTTGGCACCGTCATCAGGTACAGCCGATTACCGTCAGATTCTCCTTAGATCACTGCGGCGGTAGCTTGAGAGGAGTGACCTAACCCTGATGCCCCTACAAGTGCCTATAGATCAATCTTTGACTAATTAATTAATTAATTACTTGATTAGTCCCAACTGATTCAGCGATCGCCCAGTTCAATCGCTCCTCCCAATTGGATGAGTTCAGCTCTGAAGCCCTTGCTGTCAGAAGTCTGGCTTCGACAATTAATCTCAGTAGATCGAAAAGGTTGTTGTGGGGGCGG